>NZ_KV832519.1:35693-50747 GCF_001837455.1 Streptococcus sp. HMSC068F04 | reverse complement strand
ACGTGTTCCAAGCCTTGCAGGCACTTTATTTTGAGTCGTTAAGAAGAATGCTTTATCTGAATCGCTTGCTGCGTAGCGTCCCTTCCTAATTTCTAAATAACGCTCAATATAAGGGATACCAAATGGAGCGATATTTACAACGTCCTTTTTCCCACCTTTTCGGATAACTGTAATCGTCCTTGTGGCCAGATTGACATCTTGCATATCTAGGTTGACTAATTCAGATAAACGGACTCCAGTTGAGAGTAGAAGTGCTACGACAGCAAGGTCACGCTCTTTATTTTTGACAAACGATACCTGGGCACGTTTTGAGATTTTCTTTTCATGCTCATTGTCAATATAATCTAGGAAAGACTGTGTATCGTTTAGAAAGAGTTTTTCTTTCATGTTATCTGCACGACTAGCCAAGGTATCTTTAGGCTTCTTGATTTTCACCTTAACCATGACATTTCGGTAGAAATAAGGCTCACCCTCATCATCCTCAGTTTCTTGAGTAAGATACTTAAATAAACTAGAGAGAGCATCTTTAGTCCGAATAATGCTGACTTCAGAAATTGAACGACGCTCAGTATTTTCACGAAGGTAAACAAAGTAGCCTTCGATAACAGACTTTGGTAAATGGGCCAGCTCATCAATATGAACATCGGCAATCGTATCATAGTCTGCATAACGTACAGTTTTACCTAGTTCCTCATGATCGCTAATCAACCATTCAAAAAATCGTCTATATTCCTTTAAGTACTCATATAGCGTCTTGTAGCTATATGGAATAACGAGCTTTGCTTGATAATATTCCTTAACATACCAAGGCATAATCTCGAGCAACTCGTTTATATTTTTCATAAGTGTTTCTTGTTTCATATTAGCCTCAAATCTAACAATTTTCTTGTTAGTAGTAGTTTATCATAACTAATATGTGTATTCAACAAATACTTATTTTCCGAATAGATGTGCAATGACAAATGACAACTATCTAAATATAGTCTTTATTTACATATATTCTATTTAGTAAAGATTCTTTAATTATTTTTTGAATAACCAAGGAACTTCAATTTGTTCTACCAGACTAATATGATAAAAGATAAAAAGACTATCCGATAGGTAGTCTTTTTTCAATTACTAATCAATTGTAATATTATTATCTTTCAAATAGCTTTCACAATTTTTAAATTGCTTAATATAGTAACTGTTATTATCATCTTCATATGTCAGGCAATCTACCCTATCTAGAACCTCCAATTGAGGACTTCTGGACAAATCTTTATAAATAACCATAATCATCTTATAACTTCCATCTACTCCTTGGAGTAAATAAAAAATGAAAGCCGAATCTCCATTAGGTCCGTTTGCTCTAATCTGACTAGGAACCAAATATACTTCATTTTGAAGATTTGATGGTAATAAACCATTTGTCTCATTTTTCAGACTAATATGAGTAGCTTCAAATGTTTTAAAGTAGGGATATTGTGGATGAACTTTATCATCTTCATCATATACATAAGGTGTAAGTATATAAGTGCGCTGAATAGTACCTGATGTAACATATACTCTCAATTTCGGAATATCTATCTTTTTAACTCCACCA
Source organism: Streptococcus sp. HMSC068F04 (assembly GCF_001837455.1). NCBI lineage: Bacteria > Bacillati > Bacillota > Bacilli > Lactobacillales > Streptococcaceae > Streptococcus > Streptococcus sp. HMSC068F04. Next base: position 49,162 of record NZ_KV832519.1, on the reverse strand, counting down.
CTCAATTCTACCGTTGCAGATTGTACTCCTTCTTGTTTCCAATTCAAGGACATATGTGCTCTATGATCACTTTTTTTACTATTGAAAACTGTAACAAACCAGTTTGTCAAACTTAACAATAACGCTAGAAGCGGGATAATCTGCGAAAATTTTTTCTTTGAAGTTTCAAGAACGATTATGGGTTCTCTTTTATTACCACTAAACCGTCTACAAGTTGGATTAAGTAATACAATATGTTGGTTCCTTAAATGACTATTTGAGTCACTTATAATTCTAAACAACAAACCTCATATACTTTAGATGTTCAATAAGTATCATCTCATTTTCCATACTAGATAATATCCACCAAAATAGTCAAACAACTGTTTTTCCTTTTTTAACTCTATAGTTCATTCAGTTTATATTTTTTGGGGATTAATTGAAATCTGTTTACTATCCAAGATCACTGAATATTCACTGAAAGCTTTTCTTATTTTGATTGGGAGTTTATATCTATAACGATTAAGGTATACATCTGTGAATTCTATCAATAGGTAGTCCCCATTGTCGTAATCTCTATAATCATTAGACTTGTTTGAATAGTTTCTCTTATAATCAAAAAACCAAAAAGCAATTTTTAAACTGGTATCTGTTTCTTTCGGAACAGCAAACATTCCTAATTTAGTTGACTCATCTTTTTTCATTAAATCTTCAGGTTTCTCTGTAGTGTCTTTGTCATATTCATACACTATTTGTACTCTCGAACTTATACCATCCATTGAGTGCAGACTCATAGAGGATAATATTGCAGTTTGTAAACCTATATTCTCTACACTTAAATGAAAAGAAAATTGCTCAAAAAGAATCTCTGATATCTTACTTGGAATTTCATCGTTCTTCTTTGAAGTTTCTCTAATTTTATTTTCGACCTTTTTAAGATTCTTATTTAAGCAAGCGTCTCTATAACTACAAGTGTCTCTATAATTCTCACTTGTGCTTTTTGACATATTATATTTATTTGTATTTCTTGCAACAAGAATATTTCTCTTTTGTCTATATAATCCAGTTAATTCAGCAGACAAAAATTCTTTTTCTTTATTTAAATCATCATATTCTAAATTAAGTTCTAAACCTCTATATATATGAAGATCATATGGTTTTGTGTTATCAGATTCCTCTTCATCGGTAAGCAGAGAAAACTTTAAGAGAGGTAAACTAGTCTCTTTTCTTTCTTCTGCTGAAATCAATCTTTCATAGTTAAATGTCCAGTAGATACCTAAAACAGTAACTCCACCTCCAATAAGTGCTCCATAATAGCCTAAAATATCTGAATTATGTAAGGCTCTACCCTCTTTAAATACTCCAAATATATATAATATTATTGGACTAAATAATGAATATAATATAACAACTATTATTATGTGAACTATGTAATCCTTCAAGAACTTCGAAATCGTATCTTTTTTATTATAAAGGTACTGATACGCTATCGCCCCCCCTATAAGAGCTAATGCTAATAAAAGATGCCATATGAAAATATTTAGCTTCATTCTAAATTCCTTATAATTCTTTCTTCTACTCAAAAAAGCTGATTTCTCAGCTTTATAATCAATCATGAAGCTTAGTTACTTTTGAATTGCATCGCTTCATCGCTCTGCACAAATGCTCGTTGAGCATTTGTTAAATCCTCAAGTTCATCACAGCCAATAAGTCCAAAAACCTCCATACCATCTTTTGTACTTACGATGTACGCCTCAAGTTCTCTAGCTTTGTCAACGTCTGACACTAAGTAAATATTCTTTTTAGTCATTACTTCATCGGCCATTTTTCTCTCCTTCAACCCTTTATTATTGTTTAATCATCCCCCAATTTATCATGTTGGGCCCTAAAGGCATATAATGGATCAAAATCTGAATCAAGTTTATTGTTGTCGTCAGCTTTTTCAGCCATCTTGGCATTTAAACTATCTTCCATTCTCCCAATACAATCCATTACCTTCCTTATCATTGTAAGGGTTTCCGAAGTAATTTTCAAGACCTCACTCGATTTTTCGTTGTGTTTAATTGTATCTAAGCTTTTCACTTTCTGCTTTAGACGTTCTTCAATTTCGTCTAAACGCAGCTCTTTCATGCTTTGTTGGGGTTCTGAGGCGACTGATATTGGCTCTAAAGGTTTTATGCAATCAACCGTCAAATCTTCAATTTTTGTGACATTCATAATGACCTTAGCACGTGTTTCTTCTTTTCCATTATGACCTGGTATATAGATATAGTTGTTGCTGCCAAAAAAAGATTGTTGGGTAATATCATTTTTAGCTAGACTCTCAAATAAAGAATCGTGTCCCTCTACTAAACTGTTAGCAAAATAAATATTTCTCGTGTCTCGAAAAAGTTGGATATTGAAAATAAACGGTCTGTTCTTAGGGAAATTATTGACGTGAGGAGAGTGGAAAAAATGCTCTGTTGATAGGTAATGTACATAAGGGACCTTGCTGAGTAGCTGAGACAAAGTGTTCGTATCCATCTGAGCCTGCTCATCAAAGAGGAAGATATCTGTAATGTGGTTTGTTGAAGACGTTACTAACTCAATATCCTTTTTTAAATAGCCAGCTAGCAGAACTGCTTGTTTTTTCTCATCCTCCAGGTCTGCATGTTTGTGGGTAATCGTAATCTTAGCTTTATCTTCTAAATACGATAGAGCATTCCAAGAAATATGTGACTTAAATCCCATAATAGCTACTCTATGGTCTTTAGATTTTGCAAAGTTAGTCAGCTTATGAAAAAAGGGAGAAGCTTCAAAAGAAGATAGGACATAGGGATCAATATAGATATTAAGCATCAGTATCACCTTCTTCTTGTTCTAGCTCTTCTAGTTCGGCGTCTTTGATTAGTGGAAGCTCGTTAAACGCTTCATTCATTCTAAAAGGCATGTATTTGGCCACACGACCACCATCAGTTGCATTTTGACTTCTGATAACAACAAGAGACTTATCAATCCCTTCTTCTGCAGCAAGCTCTAAGTTGAGGAAAATAATGTTATTAAGGTTCTTATAGCCACCATTTTCAATAAGCATATACTTATCTTCAATTTCTTGAATGTCGTCAAAATTATCAACGATAATCAATAGATAACGTTTGTTACCTTCTTCATCTAAACCATCCTCGAAACGTCCAAAGTGTTTAAAGACATTGAGCAATTTATCAAGATCGCTGGTATCACCAACGTTAGTGATATAAGGATACACATCAAACAGATTCTGTGTACCGTCATCTTCCTTTTTATTGAGTGCTAACTGACCGATAAAGAGATATCTAGGAACATGGACTGTATACGTGCGCTCTTTCTTCCTCACTTTTTTAGCTTGTAACTCCGATTTTCGTTTCTCCATACCAGAAAGAGGACTTATCCCCTCACTCTTTTCTTGTGTCTTAGTCACTGTATACGTGAACTTCTCCAGTTTTGACGTAGGAACAAAATAGGCATAGTTTTGATTAAATTTGAAGTTCTGATAAGCATCTACGACCTTCCAGTATCGAATAGGAGAGTAGTTATCTTCTTCCCGAAGGATATCTTTCCATTTATAAGTGAAGTTTCTGCTGATCTTATTTGCTAGTAAGAGCAACATCGTTCCATGACTGTAAATAGAATAACTTGTCGCAAGAGCCCCTGGAGTATCTTCACGTTCGAACTCCCACTCTTGAACTAAGTAAAACTCTCTGAGTCGTTTGAGATGTGGTTTGATTTTAGGAATCGGTAAACCAAATTCCCTTGAAATTTGAAGTAGTTGAACATTTCGGAAAGTAGCTATAAATAGTAGGATATCCCTATCTAACTGGTTTAGTTGCTTACTAATTAACTCATAGTCCGTTTCTTGACTATAGTTGATTTGAATGATGTAATCCTCTTGATGTTTCAAATGGAAAGGAAAGTCATTGTTTGGGTATACTTGTTTTAGTAATGGTATCGAGGCATACTTCTTATAATAGTCGTCCGAGAATCGAGAGACAGTATTCAATGTTGTTTTTCCATCGATTGTTCTTACTCCAAAACGACGTAGTCTTTCATTGAATTTCTTAACGAAGTCTTGATAGGCTTCCAGTGCTTCTGCAGAAGGCTTTTCTCCTGTTTCAGATAATCGAACTGTTCCATCAGGCATGAGAGTGACTTCTTCCCCATTAAATTTTTTCTTCGGATAAAGTGGAAGATTGATTTTCTTAGCAATATTTTGTAACCATTTTTTATTACCTGGTGTTCTTGTCATTTGTCTATTCCTTCTCTTCAATTTTTTGGAACCATTATACTAAACCCCATATACCTTCTATAACCCAGTGACACCCACCTAGTTTATGAAGACACAAAAAAAGGATATGTTTTTATATCCTTTTCCCCTTTATTCATTCTATATTCAATTCTAAAATCTACTTAAATACAACACTTTCTGAGTTGTATAATAGTTTACCGCTAGAGAAACGAAGTTGAGAACTCCTTAAAAATCTTTTTTCAATCACTTCATCTACTGCAGCATCGTCAAAATGGATGACTTCTCCGACTTTTTTCAAACATCCAGCTTCACTTGAATCAAGCAAGCTGAAGATTTTCGCTAAATCTGGAACTTCTCCGACACCAGCGTATTTAAACAATTCGGCAAGAGGAATGTAATTGGTGAGTGTCTTAAGTGGTAAATTCTGAATGTATTCCCTGCAACCTTTCATGAAGGCTAATTTTTTTACTTCATTTTGTTGCCGGTTATTTATCAAACTAGAGATTCTGACTTGGACTTCTTTTGAAGCTAACTTATTTTGTCCCGCAAGCAACATATCAAATAACATATATTGATAGTACGTTGATATCACGTCTTTAGCTATGGCTTTAGCTTCAGTCTCTGGTTTTCCCTCTTCGATTAGTTTTCTCCAAAGTTTATCAGAAATATCTCTGGTTGCCTGATAAAACCAAGGTGAGCCAAACTTCTTATATCGAGTAATTGCAAATGGTCCTTCTGAGTCAATCATATACTCAATAATGGTTCGGCACAAACCATCATTAAATACATGGATGAATGATTCTAGCTTTTCTTCTAGGTCTTCTAACGTAATTTTTCTAGGGTTATTGGCTGCTGTTGTCATTGTCCCTCCCTTATCCTCCATCATAAAACGCTCCGTAATATTTTAGATGCCAAAGATTTGCAATAAGTGCTACCTTGTTCCTAAAATATCATCCGTAGAGACGCCAAAGTATTCGGCTAAGGCTACAACGTTTTCCATACGAATATTAGCTCCATTTTCCCATTTATCGATAGTCCCTGCATCAACATTAAGGTCATGAGCTAACGCTTTCTTTGAGAGTTTCTTTCGTCGTCTCAATTCTGAAATAATGTTTCCCATGTATATATATAACCTGCCTAATCGTTATGTTTCTGAATTGATTTTACTATTTTTGTGTCAAACAATCAAGAGAATTTCATAATTAAATTATACCTTACTCACATTATTTTAATATTTTTCTTGATTGATAGATAATAAACATGACTTTATCACCATTTTTATTTAACACATCATTGGCTTTTGTTTTACTTTTTATCGATTAAATAAAATAACGCTCATACTAATTTATACAGTATATATACGGTTAAAAGTATTATTTTTCTATATTTGTTTATTGTTTCTAAAACTGCTATAATGATTTTGATTATAAAAAATTATAATTTTTTTAGGAAGATGTGTGTAGGGAAGATACATGATAGAGTGTAAAGATCGTAACAATTTAAAGGGGAAAATGTTTACTGATCGCTTAACAAAACTCCGGCAAGCTAGAGGCTGGACTAAAAAAGAATTTAGTGTTCAGATTGGAAAAACACAGCAGACAGTAGGAAAGTGGGAAAATGGGACTAATGCTCCTACATTCAAAGATCTAGTAAAATTAGTCGAGTTATTCGGGGTTACGTCAGACTATTTATTAGGGTTATCAGACTCACCCTGTAAATATGCCTATCCACCATTTAACGACAATAAGGAAGAATATGTTGGTGAAATGTTCAAGCAGCTTGATGAGGGGAATCAGGATGTTACAGTTGATTTCATAGAAAATCGATTAGATAATCAGCATCTCTCTAAAGAAATCAGAGAAAAAGACCATAGAAAACAAATACTTGGACAAGGTGAGCGCCCAACCAAAAGAGTCAGTATATATGCTAGAGTCAGTTCTCAAGGGTTTGAACTATCAGAGGTACCAGTCGACTGTCTTGACTACCCAGTGCCTATTCCGGTACATGATATTGCGTTTAAGGTTGCTGGTGATTCCCTGGAACCTAGTTTCTTCGATGATGAAGTGATATTTGTCATAAAAGATTCAATTCTACGAACTGGGGATATTAGCATCGTACAGATAAATAGTCGATTCTTCGTAATGAAGGTAGGTCAAAATAGAGAAAATGGGGACATTCTCCTTAACTCGCTAAATTCTGACGAGGCACCTATCACCTTGTCAGAAAAGGATGATTTCAGCATTTTTGGCAAGATTGTACTTATGTAAGGTTAGTCATAATGATTCATTTTGATTACATAATCAATAAGTAAAAAGGCAACCCCAATGGAGTTGCCATAAACTGCAAGTATCTAACTTACAGGAATAAAAGAAAGTACCTTCATTTTACGGGCTCTATAATTTCTGTAGTGGGTAAAACCACTGTAGAGATTATAGAGCTTTTTGAGTGTACACAACTTATTTTACACTACCGCTTTTAAATTCATATTACTTTGCAAATAATAATTTAATATTACTTTTTATATGCAATCATTACACCAACTGGTGCAAGTCCTCCATTTACCAATTTCATTTCAGCTACTGAAAATCCATATTCATGGATAAATTCTTCAAATTGCTTTTTATCCCATTCTTTATACATCTTAAACCCTACAATAGACATCAGCCGTTTTTTGAATTTACTTTGTTTTTCCTCTTTCCATAAAAAAGTGGGAGCAAACAAAGTACCATTAGGTTTTAATACCCTATATATTTCTTTCATTGCCTTGTCAGGCTCGGGCATAATATGAAGTGCATTAGCTATTACTACACAATCAAATTTCTCATCTGTATAAATCAATGAAGTAGCATCAGCTATTTCAAAGACAAGGTTCTCGTATTCTCCATGTTTTCTTGCTTCAAAAATCATTTGTTTAGAAAAATCAGTTGCAATCCAACTTTTCGTATATTTGGAAAGGTTAAAGGATAATTGACCTGAACCACAAGCAAGTTCAAGTACATTCATATCCTTACTCAAATAGGGGTTTATGTATCCGCAAACTTTATCATAAACACCTTTATCCTTCTTCATAAAAGGAGCATACAACTTGGCGAATTTATCCCAAAATTTTTTGTTACTCTTATCACTCACCAGCAAAACTCTTCCCAACAACAAATTTTAAACTCTCTCCGCTTTTAGCATTTCACATTATTCCTTAAAGATGAAGGCTAATTGCAAGTTAGTCTAAATTAACTAATAATATTTTACAATTTTTAAGTCATTTTTTCTATGCTCGCTTTTCATAGCACTTGACAGTTGCCTATAAAATTAAAGTAAGCATCGACTTGTTGATTTCTATCTTTTCCTTTTCTTCCCCCTGTTGCTTCATGGACTACTACTTTTTCTATATACTCATTTATCATTGGTACTGTCAGTTCATCAATATCTGTATATTTCGAATTGACTTAAATTGTTTATTCTGATAAAATTGTGGTAGAAAAAAAGAAGTTGAGCAGTCACTCAACTTCCATGTAGAGCCGTTTAAAAGACGGTGGCTAGTTTTAAACGAAAATAATCCGTCTTACTTCGCCAAAAGTGGGGACGGATTATTTTTTGTCATCGTCTTTAAAGAGTTTGTAGCATAATCCAATTAAAGCGATAGTAAAACTACCAAAGCCTAGAATGGTTTGCACAATCTCGAACGCTGTCAAAACGGCTTTCCTCTCAACTAGATTTTGAATGTTTGCCCATAGGCATCACTCCTCTCTAATAATTGAAAGCCACCGTCTATCACTTTTCTACATATAAGAGTATGTCAAAACCATATAATAAAAGCTATCTATAAAAGTCTGGCCCCTTCCATTGTGAAAAGAGCCATTTTTTATTTTCAAATAGACTTTCAACTATGACAAAACATTCCTCTATTAAGTTATTTTTCATCCTTCAAGAAAAATTTTTCAACCTATAGGTATCGCGCTAATCGTAATTTTCTCACCAAAAAACAATTGACATTCCCCATAAGCTACCTAAAGCTAAAACTCAAGAGCTACTCTTACTTTTTTATTACCTTTTATTTATGATTAAGTTAGTAAATAATTGAAGATTGATATCAACTTAGCAAATATATATTGAATTATTCACTAATCCCCCATTTTATGAATTATGTTCTGTTATAAAATGAAATACATAAAAAAGACATGTTCATCTGATATCTTAAAATTGAGAATAACATTATCCAGGAACTCGTTTCGGACGACTTTCTGATAGATTTCACAAAAGATATGAGAGAGAAACAAAGAGTACATAACCTGGATACCTTTATACATACGTATAAACACCAACATGTATGTGCAATCGTCCCTTCAACCAAGGCAATCTATAACTATCTCCAAACAAAAATTGTTAGAGATTAAGTCCATTGATTTACCAAACGTCTCTCTACCAATAAGTACCTAGGAAAAGCAATTGAAGAAAGAGGGGAAGAATTCAATAATCGTTCTCGTTTTGGAGATTATGAAAACGACTCTGTTCTTGTTAAAAAACAATAGGAGAGAATTCTATTCTGACCTTGGTAGAACGACAAACACACTATGCTATCACAATGAACTCGTGGAGAAGGGGGCAGAGTATTTCAATAAGGTAATTTTAAGGTGTATGAAACTTTATCCCGTTAGGCCCATCACTGCAGACAATGGAAAACAATTTTCTTCATTGAGTGAGATAGAAGGATTAGATGTTTATTTTGTCCCTACCTATTCAGATTATGAACAAAATACAAATGAAAATTTCAATAGACTTTGCAAAAGCTATCAATTATAGAACGAGTCGAATCCTTAGCTATCAGTCCGCAAAAAAGCTGTTTGAGGTAGCTCAAACAGCCTGAAAGACATTCACTTAATCAGAGAAACATTTTTGTTGCACTCAAATTAAAAATTGGGAAAATGATTTAGTTATGCATCTTTTCGCTTTTCTGTCATCAGAGACAAGGGAGTGCATATCAATACAATACTTGCTCCTACAATAAAGACATTATCAAATGCCCTACTCAACTGCTCGTTTTTTTCTTTGACAATAACCTTAAGAGCAGCTGTTAATTCGTCTTTTTGAGCTAATAATTTAATAGCTGTACCAACTTTAACTTGTCCCCCAGATATAGTTTTCAAACTAGATGATAATTGTGGGACACTTGAACTAACAGTTTCAACTCCATTGATCAATAACTGATTCGCATCATAAATCTTTCTATAATAACTCCCTTTTTTAGGTTCTGGAAGATTAGCTGTCTTTTGAGCAGCTGTTTTGATTGTCTTAACCATCTTACTTTGTTTAGTTGAAATACTATTACTATTCTTGGCCGTCTCAAAAGTTTTTGCAATTTCCTTATTAGCAACTTTTTTTACATCTGTTGATAAAACCCGTTTTTCAATTTGGTTATACGCTGTTTCCTTAATCTGCGTTTTAGCAACATTAACATTGCTATTTAAAATAGTAACCAAGAGAGCCATACCAATGGCTTGCCCAATATACCTAGAAGCATTAACGATACCTGATCCGACTCCAGCCTTATTAACTGGTAAATATTTTACAGATGACGTTAATGCCATTGCCATAAATCCTAGTCCTAAACCAATAATCACATTACAACAAACAATGATGCTTTGTGAAGTATTATACTCAACAAGACTAAGCATAAATAGGCCACCTGCTGTAATAACCAATCCAATACTAATAAGTAATCTTGCACTTATTTTTTGGTACATCCTAGTTGCTAACGGCATACCAACCACGATAGCTAAAGAGGCAGGAATAATAAGATATGCCGAATGTAAAGCAGAATAGTTGCGAATATTTTGCAAGAAATAGTTTAAAATCAACGAAGGTACGATAATCGCAAATCCAAAAATCATATAAATAATACTTGAAGATGTGAATGTACTTTCCTTGAATAATTTTAATTCAATAATAGGTGATTTTACTTTTCTTTCGGTTAAAAAAAGGAAAAATAGGCCTACGATACTAATAACAAAACTAGCTATGATGGTTTGTGAACCCCAACCATACTCGTGACCTTCTAATAAGCCAAATGTAAGTCCACCTAAAGTACAAGTAAGAAAAATCATACCTAACCAGTCAATATTCTTTGAAATAGTTAAATCATATGATTCTTTTGTCCCCACCAGAATCATCAAGAAAGCAATGATAGCGATAGGGACATTAATACCAAAAATCCAATGATATGTTGTCCAATGGATAATTAAACCACCAATTACCGGTCCCCCTGCTGCAGCTAAGGCACCAAAGGCCCCCATAATAGCAGTAATTCGACTGGTATTCTCTTTCCCAAATAGTTCGATTCCCATGGGTAGAACAATTGGAGTTAATATGGCACCTCCAATTCCTTGAAACAGCCTAAAAATAATTAAGAGTAATAATGAATCAGCCATCATACAGGCGAATGAGAAAGTACCAAATATGACTACACCAATCAGCATAACCAATTTTCTACCGTAGATATCAGCGAGTTTTGAAACTGTAATAATAAATACAGCCATTGCTAAAACATAGATTGTTGCTACCCAACTTGTATCGGTCAATCCCGTATGTAAGTCTTCCATAATATCTGGTAGGGCAATATTAACAATCGTTGCATCTAAGGCCCCCATAAACATTGCTAAAACCAGCCCTATAAATCCCAAAATTTTTCTTGTTTTTGTCATTAAATTCTATTCCTTTCATTAATTATTTTGTGAAATGATTAACGATGCATCAATTATCTTCGTGAACATAAAACTGTCTTTATAACTTTCATAATTCACACAAATAGAATATAATATTATACATATATTGACCATGACAACATCAAACAATATGTTTAATTAAGGTAAAAATGACAAAAAAAAGAAAGACAAATAGCGTTACTAACATTAAGGTTGCTTTGATAGATCTCCTACTTGAAACGGACTACTCAAAAATAACCATTAGCAATATAACTCAAAGGGCAAACATTAGTAGGGGAACATTTTATCAACATTTTCTTGATAAGGATGATTTAGCTTATTCTATCGGAACAGAGACAATGCAAAGATTTTGTGATATTTTAGGTCAAGGAAATTTAGATAAAGAGGATATGCTTTTAAAGGCCTTACTATTAATTAAAAATGATTATAAACACTTTAAAGCTATATCAAAAGCACCTCACGTTCAATTTAAAGATAAAGTTCAACAACTAGTTTGCAATCTAATAAATAACAACACTACTATTAGAGAAAAGATTAAGAAAAATACGATGATTTCAGATGAAATTGTTGTAAAAGCCTTCTCTGCATCTTTTGAGACCATTATTTCGTCCTGGATTGATAATGATCTTTCAGAAAGTCCCGAAAAAGTTGTAGATAATATAATTAAAATTGAACAACTATTTTGGAAATAATAAAGAATAGAGAAAAAATAAATTAGCCCTGAACAGTTAAACATAATATTTAAGCTAAGAATTAATTAGCTGAGGTTAAACTCATTTTTTGGGAAAAACAGCTTATAAAAATGGTTAATTCAAACTTTAGGTGCTTATCCAAATAGTTCATATTTGTGTGCTCAAGAGTACGAAAATATGGAGAAAGAACGTTTTTAGAACATGGAATCGCACTTCGTCATACCCAATTTGAAATTTAAAAACTCGAGAAAGAAAACAAGATGTTAGAAGAGCAATTGATTCTGCTAAAAAAGTTCCAGAAGTTCTTGAAACCGAGCCGAAAATGAAGTTTAGTTTTTAAAAGGGATATTTACCATAGCTAATCATTATGATTATCAAAATGATTGTCAAACGCCTAAATTCTCAAGACATGCATCTTCGTTATTTAAAACAATTGATAACAAAACATCAAAGAAAATTCATTAAGGTCATTTTCTATGAACATAAAAACTTATGGTAATGTCTGAATCACTAAAGTCCTCCTTTGACGAGGAATAATGGTCATTGGCAGACTCCTTCACAAGCTGTGTCTCTACACTAAAGGAATTCACAATAAATACTAGAATCGTTGGTGTTCCGATTAATACACGTCAAATTGATTCATCAATGTTTTCAAACAAAACTAAAAAGCGAAATCTGTGTTTAGATCCCAAAAAGTTAGAAAATTTATTTAAGTAAAAGGACGTAGTACTGTATTGCACAGCACTACGTCCTTTTAGTTTTACCTTAATGCTTTTGTTGTTGTGGTCATCAATGTAATCTTTGATAGCTTGTTCCGATTGCTCAAGTGACTGAAACGTCTTCTCATAGCTATAAAATATTTCCGATTTTAAAATGATTCAGAAAGACTCCATAATACCATTATCTGGGCTGTTTCCTTTACGTAACATAGATGGTTGGATCCCTTTATCCTTTAAAAACGATGATAATATTGGTGTGACACTGCAAGCCCTGGTCACTATGAAGAATAGTATTTGCATAATGTGCCTCAGTGAAGGCCTGTTCTAGCATAACTTTCACTTGTATCAAGTTCGATTACATAGAAAGATTATAAGCATTGATTTCGCTATCAAAACCATCTAAAACTATGAAAAGTAGAGATTTTGACTGCTTGCTGGAATGGCAAACTTTGTCACATCCGTATAGCTCTTTTCCATTGGTTTTGATGCTTCGAACTGGCGTTAAATGAAGATTCTCTACTTTCTTGCCTACCTTTCCTTGGTATGAAGAATACTTGCGTTTACGCCGAATTTGAGCACTTAAACCAAGAGCCTTCATCAGACATTGTACCTTCTTATGGTTCACCACTAAACTACGAATTTTCAAATCAAGGATTATGCGACGATACCCGTAATTACCCTTATGCTCACAATAAAGGCTCTTTTCTACCATTTGTCAAGTCTATCAAGGCTTTAAGTAAAAAAGAGAGTAGATAGTAGCTATTCTAAGGTTACTGTCTTATTTTTAACACCTATTGAGCCATAAAAGGGCATGCAAAAAAACATCTCATCTGGTATTTGTTTGAAACAAAGTGTTACAATAATACGGTATAGTGAGCTTTATCTATTTTGAATTGAGGAGTAACCCTAAAGTTTGTTATGCGTAATTAGGTAATACATTGTTCGAATGAGACGATGTATAGAGGCAATCGTATGTGGCTTAGTTGAAGCTATTGTCGATTGTCTTTTTCGTTTCTCATAAAAGTCAGCGATATGGCAAGGATTGGTATGACTAGCTGAAGCGATGTTGTGAATGCACTTGAACAAGATTTTTCTGGCATAG
>NZ_KV832519.1:33965-35593 GCF_001837455.1 Streptococcus sp. HMSC068F04 | reverse complement strand
ATAGTGTCTTAGGTCGAAGCCAATAAAAGCATTAATTTGATTGTTGAACTGTAACGATGAATATTTCTCAATTGCCAATGATAGATGTTGCTGTAATTTCTGTGATTCCAGGAATTGATCGTACGATGACATAATCTGGTAAAGACCGGCATATCGTTCTGTGTTCAGAAAGATAAAGCAATTCTTTAGCTAAGTACCGAACCAATTCAAATATTTGAAAAGCACCCCAAAAGTTAGACAGAAAAAATGGCTCTTCGTCACCCACTACAGTTGACAAGCATACTAAGATTAGTAGTGAAGAAATCTCCGACGGGAGAGAGTACTCACTACTTTTTCTTTATGTTAAAGTAGTGGAGTCTTGTAAAGTCGTGGGGCTCTATGGCGCTAGACGTCGCTTGACAAACTGGCAAGACACCTTGTTTTAGGTGGAGTTTGATCAAAGTATGTGGGACGCTAAACGTCGCGTATTGAAAATAAAATCACTAAAACATGGAATTATTCAAGACAAAAGAGGTAATGTCATGCGTGCAGTATTTGGAATTGATGTAAGTAAAACAAGTTCTGAGGTGGCGATTTTAGTCAACGGTTAGAAGGTTCATGGCTACACCATTCTCAATGATGCCATTGGATTCAATCGCCTGTTTGGAGACTTGAAAACTGTTCATAACCCCGAGATTATATTTGAGGTTACAGGCGTCTATTCTCGATGTCTTCAAGCCTTTCTTGAGGAATATAGTTACGCTTATACACGGCTAAATCCACTGGAAGCTAAGAAGCAATTGGACAGTCTGCGAGTTTGTAAAACAGATAAAATTGACGCTAAAAAGTTAGCTAAATCTCAGCTTGTGCACAATCGTAAACCAACTTATGTGCAGGAAGAAGTTTATCAACACCTGCGTGATTTAAGCCGTTTCTATCAAAATATGACAGAAGACCTTGTTCGAGCTAAAAACCGTCTACACAAGATCCTACAAGTCACCTTTCCTCAATTGGAAAATCTCTTATCCGCACCAACTGGAGAGCAATATTGGAACTTAGTGATGGCTTTTCCATGCAAAGAGTTTGTATTAAGCCTATCTCAAAGTGACTTGTGTGAGATTATCCGTCAATCTACCTCCAAACGCATCTCTGAAAAGCGTGTAGCTTATTTGGCCGATAAACTCGTCGAATTGGCTAATAAGTCTTATTGTGCGGTCAAGAAAACCTCTCCCATGATGTAAGAGGTCCGTTACTATGCTCAAGAATTGCTTCGTCTTTCTGAACGCAGACAGGTTGTCTTAAACGACATGGTAGCTCTAGCTCAGCCTTTACCAGAGTATGACATCTTACGGTCAATTCCTGGCATCGCAGAAACCACAGCAACATCTATCATTGGCGAATTGGGAGATATTCGTCGCTTTCAGTCTACCAATCAAATCAACGCTTTTATTGGCTTCGACCTAAGACACTATGAATATGGGAACTTTCTGACCAAGGAACTCATCACTAAACGAGGAAATCCCTATGCCAGAAAAATCTTGTTCAAGTGCATCCACAACAGCTTCAACGAAGCCATAATTAATCGTCTCATTCGGATAATGTATTACCTAATTACGCAAAACAAACTTTAGGGTTACTCCTCAATTCAA
>NZ_KV832519.1:8869-33865 GCF_001837455.1 Streptococcus sp. HMSC068F04 | reverse complement strand
TGTTAAAAATAAGACAGTAACCTTAGAATAACTACTGTCTTATCTCGTTTTTTACTTAAGGTCTTGATAGATTTGACAAAGGTATAAAATGTCCCAAATTTCGCAATCTTTGAACAAGTTCAGCTTGAAATCTTTAAAAATATTGGAACTTATTAAAACTACAAACATCGATATGCAGAATAGTTTAAAAAGAATAGTTACTAATCTTATCACCTTCATTTCCATTTTTTCATGACAAATCCATATGAGAGCTTCTAAATAAAACTTTTATTCCACGAGAGGGTTTCAATAATTTTCAAAGCTAATTGAGAGGGTTCAATTCTTTTATTTGTATCTAACAGGTAAAGTGAAACATTCCATAATCCGCCTATTAAAATCAAATTTAAAAACAACTCAATTTCATCGGAATTATTATGCCAAGGGAACTTAGATTGAGGAAGTATTTTTAAAAATTTTTTTCTTTCAATCTCAAGCATTAAGCTTAGAAGATTATGCTTTTTTAAGAGACTTAAATAATGCATGTTTTCTTCCCAAAATTCAAAATAAATTACTAGAATATCTGTGAAATTAACAACAGACTTTTTTGAAACTACAAGCAAGTAGTTATCTAGGATATCATCAATAAAAAATTCTATAACCGAATACTTATTTCTAAAGTATCTATAAAATGTGCTTCTTGATAAATTTGCTTCTGCAACTATTTCAGAAATTGTAACCTCTTTAAAATTATTTACTTCTAATTTAGAAATAAAGATATCTGAAATAATTTTTTTAGAATTATATATCCTTTTTTTTTCCAAAATTAGTCTCCTTATCTATAGTGAAACATAAATGCTAATTTGTAACATAATCACCAATACGATTGACATTAAAAATCCCCAAGTATATAATTTGTGAATAAATAATTGAAGGAGGATAAAACTACTGTTGTTTAATTATTGTCTATTACCGATACTTTTCATTCTTCACGACTTCGAGGAAATGATTTTCATTCCATTATGGAAAAATACTAAAAAATATCAAAAATATTGCCAAAAATATAACTTTTTCGGTAATGTAACTAATGGATCTGCTTTTTCTGTAGGAGTTTTGGAAGAATTCTTAATTTTACTTATGATCTCACTCATATGTGAAAAATATGGAAACAGCGAGTTATATTTTGGATTTTGTGTAGCTTATACTTACCATTTTGTGATACATATAAAGATGTGTCTCCAGATAAAAGGCTATGTACCAGGAATTTACACTTCAATTTTGCAAATTCCTCTAATGCTGGCAATAATACACCACTTTTGGAAAAGTGAGTTAAGTCTATTATTATATACCTTAATCGCAATGTTCTTGGTTTATTCGAACCTCCATTTTATGCATAAGGTTATGCCGATAATACAGAACTTTTTCTCAAAAAAATTCGATACTGATTAAACTTTGGGCTTTGTGATAGTAATTACATAATCATTAACAAAAATTGTTTTTGACAATACTTTAACTTCATGATTTAAATCTATAATTATATTAGTATCATTCTGTAAACATTTTACCGAAATATCACTAATTTTTTTTTGAAGACCACAACCCAGAAGTTTCAAATAACTCTCTTTAGCTGTCCAAATATGATAAGGATTGAACTGTTGCTCCTCTATATTCCAATTATTAGATATTATTTTTGGAAAAGGCTTATTAATATACTCAGTATCAATACCAATATTGTGATTAGCTATAGCAACCACAACCATTTTATTAGAATGACTAATACTTACGAATTTGAGAATACCAATCAAATAAGGTAATCCACTACTATCCCTCGTTAAACTAATTTTATGAGAAGGATACTTCTCACTTAAATATTTGAAAATCATATATCTTGCTGATATGGACTGAGAAAATTTTAGTGAATTTTTAATTTCAAGAATCTCCTTAAATTCTTGTAAAGAAATAAATTTATTAAGTAACATTACTAAGGCTCTCTCATAGACTACCGCAATGTCTTGATCTCTTAACTCTTCATATAGAACTACTCCATCAACAAAACTATTTTTTAAAATCATTATCTTCCAAATCTTCCAAGATCTCTTCAAATTTTTTTGCAAGTATAGACAACTTCTCTGGGTTACTCATACAAGTGAAGTGATTTCCTGGAATTCTTACAACATTCACTTCTCCAAAACTATAATTTGCCCACTCTTCTGACTTCGTTTTATTCATTTTTAAACTACTATACATAATGTCTGGCATATCCGAGTCAGCAGAAAAAATTGTTATATCAGTATGAACACTTTTCTCAGACTGACTTAATAACGCTAGATGATTATTTTCCCAGACTGTAAAAATATTTACAAGGTAATGATTATCAATATTCTTATGTATATCACCTTGTTCTTTCATCTTAATAATAATCTTTTCAATATCATCAATACCTTCTAAGTATTTAAATTCCTTAGCTAAATCTAAGCTAGAATCATTTGATTTAGTCAGCATAAGATGGATTGCCATAGGGAATATCTTTAAATACGAATCCCTAGAAGGTCTATCGTCAGAATAAGCATTTGGTGTCAGACTATCAATCATCAGAATTTTGTCGACTCTTTTATTATCCTCTTCTAATTTTCTTGCAATCTCAATCGCAACGTTACCACCAAAAGAGTAACCTCCTAATAGGAAATGATCATCCTTTTGAATTTTCTTTATCTGTTTAACATAAATATCTGCAAGTTCACTAATTGTTAGTTGGCTATCAATGTTTTTAGGAAAAGAAATTGCATAAATATTCATATTACTATTTGTAATATTATGAACTAAATCCTTAAAACAAAAGATGCTTCCACCAGCAGGATGAATTAGAAATAGATTTTTTGCTCCAGAACCTTTTTTATATAAACAATGTATGTTAGATGTATCTACTTCAGTATTTTCTTTTAGACGTTCATAAACAACTTTAGCTAATTTTTTCGGAGTTGGATAGGAAATTAACATATCAGATCCTAAATCTATATTAAATGTCTTATTAATAGATTCAATTACTCCGATTCCTAATAGAGAATCTCCATTTAACTCAAAGAAATCACTATCCTCACTAACAATTTCATCTAATTCTTGTTCCCAGACCCTACAAAGTTCTTCAATAATTTTTTCTTCATTTAAGCTATTCCATCGTCTTTTCGGGTCAATGGAGACTATTGCCTTTTTTTTAGGAATCATGGAGAAGTTTTTTTCGTAAAAAGAATACGTTGGTAATTTTACGAATTTACCGACATACTCATGATCTGGATCCATTTCGGTGGTATCCTTACTAATTAACTTATTTCTTAATTCTTTGGTACTATTGGCTACGAAATTATATCTATTTTTATAGTGTTTACGTCCCATATTCAAAGTCCGAGCGATATCCGACAATTCAATATCGGGATTCTTTTCTAAATAGTCAGCCAGTTTATACCTATAATCATCTAAGCTCTTTTCATTTTTAGCAGATATTTGTACAGTATATGTTTTCTCTTTATTACTTTGATAATCTGAAGAAAAAATATCACTTTCTAAAATAACATGAACATTAGTACCTCCAATACCAAACGATGAAACAGCTACGTAATTTTTTGATTCCGTCGGAAGGTTTGTGTTTTCCTGTGAGTTTACATATAAATTATATTTTTTTAAATTAGCTTGAGGATTTTCAGAATTAAAACCTATACTTTTAGGTATAACACTATTTTTTAGAATCAAGGCACCTTTGATTAACCCAACAATACCAGAAGCAGTATCTAAATGACCAATATTGGCTTTTACTGACCCAATTTGATGAGGTGTTTTAAAATTATAGGATTGAAATAGTGCTCTTGCTTCAATTGGATCTCCAATTTTTGTCCCTGTACCGTGAGTTTCAATATAAGAAATATCTTCAGGGTTAATTTTTGAATTTTTTATGGCCATTAAAATAGCCTCTTTTTCACCTCTAATAGAAGGAGCTGTATAACCTACTTTACTATTACCATCATTACTAATTCCAACTCCTGAAATTACTGCATATATATTATTCTGATCTTTTAACGCTTCATCGTAAGGTTTGATAACTATGACTCCACATCCGTCACCCTTAATCATTCCATCTGCACTCTCATCAAATGGACGTAATTGTCCACTTTTCGAAAAAGTACTTCCCTCATTATAACTATATCCACTAGCTAGAGGAAAAGTTATGCTGACTCCTCCTACCAAAGCAATATCACACGTACCACAATTAATATTTTGACATGCTTCATTTAAAGCTACAAGTGCTGAAGAACAGCCACTCTGAATTGAAAGTGATGGACCATTTAAATTTAGCTTATATGATACACGGGTTGCATTGAAATCTGTCTCATTTCCTATAAAAGTTGAATAGTCGAATCTGTTATCTATTCCTCTACTTGCAAAAATATTTGATATTAAGTAAGAACTTTGAGCAGAAGAACCAAATACGCCTATTCTCTTATTACTGTTAATTTCGGAAGAATCTTCTAGTGCTTCATAACAACATTTTAGAAAAATACGTTGCTGAGGATCAGTAATTTTTGCTTCCGAGCCAGACATTTTGAATAATTCATTATCAAATCCGTAGACATTTTTAAGTGTGGATGTAATAGGTACAAAGTTATTATCCCGAGAATATGGACTATTTTCAATCTCTTCCGTCGTTAATGGCCTAAAAGATGATTTCCCTTTTAATAAGTTTTCAAATAGCTCATCTGGTGTATCAGCTTCTGGAAAACGTCCGGCCATACCTATAATAGCAAATTTACTCATAATTACTTCCTTAATTTTTCTTCAATAAATTGTGAAACTTCTAATGGCGTCACATAGTCAAATAAGTCAATCATACTCAATTCTTCTTCACTTAAATTAAATTCTTTCAGAATTCGATAGTATACTTCTGTGATTAATACCGATGTACCTCCAGCTTCAAAGAAATTATCATCCTGATCAATGTCTGTTTTTAATACTTCACTCCATATTAACTGAATTCTTGAAAGGCATGTTGAATCATTCCTTGATACTTTACTTTTTTTGCAAGTACTATTAGAAAGTTCGATGACATCTGGCAACCTTGATTCATCAATTTTCCCACTTGCATTTAAAGGAAACTCTGTAACTTCAATCCAAAATGCAGGTAACATGTAGTCAGGAAGTTTGTTTTTTATCTCATTCCTAATTTGTTCAGAAGTAATTTTAAATGTTTCCGTCAATTTATAGTAGGCAATAAGTCTTCTATCGCCTATATTAAAATCTTTGGCAATCACATACGATTCTTCACAAAATGAGCATCCATTAATGGCACTTTCAATTTCGCCAAGCTCTACCCTATGTCCACTAATCTGGACTTGCTTATCTATACGATTTATATACTGTAATTCTCCATTGGATAAGACTTTTACTAGATCCCCAGTTTTAAATGAATTATTATTTTTTATAAATACTTTGTTAGTTTTCTCTGGATTTTTATAGTATCCATTTGCAATAGCTGGACCAGAAATAATAAGTTCCCCTTCAAATCCTGGTAATACTAAACTACCATCTCTATTGACAACCCGTAACAAAGTATTACCAATAGGATATCCAATATTATTTCTTTGTTTTGTTTCAACATCATTTTTATTAATTTGATGAGCTGTAGATATTATTGTTGTTTCTGTTAATCCGTATAAATTAAATACCTTAGGCTTGTTATAGCCATACTTACTGAACCATGGTGATAAATCTTTAAATTTAATATCTTCACCACCGATAAAAATGTATTCTAGTGTATTTATAAAGTTATCCTTGACAGAATCTACTCTTTGTAATGATAAAAATGCAGAGGGGGTTTGAGTTAAGATATTAATTCTATTTTCAATTAGGAACTCTCTGAATAAATCTGGAAACTTTCTAATCGATTGAGGAACTACATTCAAAGTTCCTCCAGATGAAAGTGGTGCTAGTATTTCAAAAATCGAATAGTCAAAGCCGTATGAATGGAATAGAATCCATTGCTTTTTAAAAGTATTAGTTATTTTTTTATTAACATCACACATCAAAGTTAATAAAGATTCATGACTAACCTCAACACCTTTAGGAGTTCCTGTTGAACCAGAAGTAAAGATCATATAAGCAATATCATTGACTATATATTTATCCTTTTTCGATATACATTCACTTTCAATTTTAACATCATGAAATAGTCCTTTTATAGTAATTACTTCGCAACCTTCATAAGAGTAGCTATTTTCATCAGTAATAATTGCAAAATTATCTAGCTGCTCTAATATAACTTTTTTTCTCTCTTCTGGTATGATTTTATCTAATGGAACATATACTTTACCAGATTTAAATATTGCCAGCATTAAAATAATTAGATAGCTGCTAGGTTCAACAGAAACAACTATTCTTTCTTCTGTTTTAGCTAAAAGTTGACTTGCGACAATATTAGATAAATTATCAACCTCTTTATAGCTCAGTGAAGTTTCATTATATCTAACAGCAACAGAGTCCGGATGTTTTGAGCACTCCTGAGAAAATAGCTCGAGCACCGACTTATATGGTGTATCATTATTAATACTCAATTTTCTGTTTTCTAATTTTATTAATTCTTGGACCAACGTATTTCCCATACTAGAGGCTTCATCAATATCTATTGACAAATTAGACATTTTTGAAAGGATATCTTTATAATATTCACCAATTAATTCAGGATCATATTGACCACTAACCTGAATATGCATGGTTATGGCATCACCACTATCCTCAAATTCCATGGCTAAAGGAAACATTGGGCTAGACTGTTCAATAATTATATTTTGACAGTTTACATCTTTAAAATTAAAGTTAATCGCTTTTTTATAGAATGTCACAGAATTATTCATAAAGCCATAATTACTGCCAGTATCTTGTGTTAATTCCTTTATATGTTTTTGTAAGTCAAAAGATTGGAATCTAATTAAATTGTGTAAATTTTTAGCAACATCATTTAATAAGCTTTTTACACTTGTCGAATCAGTTAAATTGATTATTAAAGGAAGATTATTTACAAAACACCCATGTGCATGCCTTTTACTTTTACCTCTGTTTGCCAGAGGCACCCCAACAGTTATAATATTTTTAGATGTTAATTTTGAAAGAAGAATGATATAAGCAGTTGATAATACTTCAAATTCTGTGTTCCCTGATAATGAAGCAATACTATTAACTAAGTTTTTATCTAAGATTATATCCCCATTTTTTCTAGGCAATGTTTTATCTAATTGAATAACTGGTTGCTCTAAAGATTTAACTAATTTTAATCGAGAAGTAAAATAATCTATTGCCCGTTTTTCACGTTTTTTATTAATTTCAGTAATTGAACTAGACACTTCTATATTCATTTTTTCAATAGGGCCATTATTATATCCATTATTGATCTCAGTAATTAACTCGTAAGCGCTAGTTACATCACAAATTAAATGGCTTACATTTACAAAAAGAAAATACTCATCTGCAGTTTTTTTAGTATTGACGAAAATTATTGCTTCTTGTAAAGGCCAAATATTAACATTAAAAGGACGGTTAGCAAGTTCCTTAACTTTGTTAATTACAGAATTCTCAAACTCACGATTATCAGAATATGATAGTTCATAAATTCTAGGTCTAAATACTGTACTTTTATCTGTTACAATTTTTCCTCCACTCACATAAGAATGGTAAATATCATGATTATTAAAAGCATTCATCAAGGCGGAATATAATTTTTCAATATTTACTTTACCTGTAAGCTTCCAAAAATATGGTAAATTATAGGACGCATCATCAGGATATAATTGTTGATTTAAAATTATCGATCTTTGTAAACTCGATAGGTCTGTCATTTTTTATTCTCCATTCAACTTAAATTTATAACCGTATTTCCAACTGGTATTACCAGATCTAGACTGTTTCCTAATAACCATATAAACCTGTTTTCCTAAAAGATTAATTACATCTGTGTTTGCTGGAATTTCAATAATTTCCCCAAGTATTTGAACTCCTTCAGATAATTCTATTATGGCCATACATCTTGGAACAATCTCTCTATATCCAATGACTGCAACTTGTGATATAGAATTAAACTCAAAATTTATAATCTTCCCTTGTCCAGAAAATTGATATAATGATAAATCACGTGAAAAACAACAAGGACATACGAATCTTTTTGGAAAGAATGTTTCACCACAATTTTTACATTTACTTCCCTCTAACCTTGTCAGTCCTCCCTGTTCTCTCCAATCTTTTAGAGTTGATTCAATTATTGGATTTGCAATCTGTTCATTAGCCTGCATCTATTTAATTCTCCTTATTTTCAAGTATTACTGCTGCTGTTGTAGCGTAAGCTCCACCAATTACTGTTGATAAACCGTATTTTCTGTTAGAAATTTGTTCACCGGAAGAACGATTTTGAAGTTGTTTAACTATTTCTATAATCTGATATAGACTGGCTCCGCCAGCGGCATGACCTCTTGCTATGTTGCCTCCATCAGTATTAATTGCAATTTTACTATTGATACTGCCTCCTCCATTAATGATAAAATCAGGAGCTTTTCCTTTAGAACAAATTCCGGCTGCTTCTAATGAAATAAATGTATTCAAGCCTTGATCATATAACTCAATAATATTTAACTGTTCTGCAGTTATATTGGCTTCATTGTAGGCCTTTTTAATGGCTAGCTCTAATGGATACCCATCAAACATACCAATTTGTGTAGGAACCATATCTGTTTTTGAATGTAGTAATTTTTTATTATATCTATGAGGAATATAATGAGAAGTATTTGTATATCCACGTCCAGCGACAATAATAGTATCTCTTTTTTTATTGTTCTTTTCGTCTACCTCTATTTCATCACTAAGCGAAGATAAAATTACAGCACTGGCTCCCTCACCTGCACTCATTGCATTCCCGAAGAACGGTAATTTCTCTAAATATTCCTCGGGTAGAGGCAAACTCCCATAATTTGAAGCTATGGTATTTTTTAGACCATAACGGTCCATTAAGGTCGCAAATTTAATTAGTGATTCTTTTAAAATTGCTGGTTCTATTTTGTATTTCCTAATATATTCTTGTTGCAATAAAAAAGCATCAATATGAGAAAAACCGAGATTATAATCATATAAACTATCAGTTGACATTAGCATATAGTTTTCAAAAGGCAATATATCCGTTAATTTATCAAAGCCAGCAACCAATACATTGTGATATCTCCCACTTTCTATCATTTCACACCCTTGTAAAAATGCCATATGAGCACTCGCACAATTTCCACAATTTATATAAGCCTCTAGAGGAGCTAGGCCTAGTGCATCTACTAAAGTTGGTACAATTCCACCATGCCCTATCTCCCCTTCTCCTGCATATGAAAAACTTGCTCCATCAATCATGGAAGGAGAAATATTAGCATCCTCTATTGCTTCATAAGATGCTTCAACTAGTAATTCTTTAAATGACTTTCCAATATGTTGAGATCCAGGAGATGATGTACACCCTACTCCACTAACCTGAATTTTTATACCCATAACATTCCTACCTTCCTACATAAATGTTCCAAATGCTATTTCCGGTTGACTATACTTGAATTCATTTTTAATAGCCTCGGAGTAACTAATATCTTTATAATTTTGTAATTGTTTTTGAATTTTACCATCTGAGATTGTTTTATTTACTTTAAATAGTATTGATGTAGAGCCAGAACCGTGACCATATCCGCACATTAGAATAATATCCCCTTTTTGGGCGTTTTCTAGTATAGATAACATTTTTATAATTGGACCTGCAGAACCTAATTGACCTAAATCTTCAAAAATATTACTTCTATCAAATTTCTTGATGCCTAATGATTGAGTTAATTTAAGTAGAATTTGATTTGAACACTCTTGAAAAACAAAGTTGTTTACTTCGCTGATATCCACAGAAGCATCTTTTAAAGCATTATTAACAGACTCAATACTTCTTTTAATTTGTCCTTCCTCAGCTATTGCACTATTGAGATTAGCCATTATTCGTAAATATCTAGAGTCTTCCATTCTTCCTTGTTCTGGAAAGTTACTATTGGAATTACCTACACCAATAATTTCCGCTAATACATCATCTCCGCTTCCAATAACGACACTAGCGGCTCCTGAGCCAATGTACGCCTCCCTTAGCTCACTAGGAAATATATTTTTACTTAATGTGTCTGAACAAGAAACTAAACTATTTTTACTAATTCCAGATTTTATTAGTGAATAGCCCAGTACAATTGAACTAACTCCTGAATTTTCAGATGATCTTACATCACAACTAAAATAATTGGTCTTACTCATAAGAAATGACATCAATTGATTAGCATTGCTTCTAAAGATATCTGGAGTACTACAGCTTCCAAGTAGAATCGAATCTATATTTTGAGTATCTTCTTTGAGGCTTGAGAGCGCTTTCTTGCAAGATTCAGCCGCTAATGTAAGGGTATCCTCATCCGAGCCTACCACAGTTCTCCTCTTAACCCCAATATTTTGAGTAATATATTCCAAATTATTATTTTTCCACACTTCAACTGTATCTTTTACAGGTAATCTAAGATATGGAACAGATATGCCGTATGATTTTATTCCAATTTTTGAATTATTCAATGCATTTCTCCTTTAATAAAAATTTATAAGCATAAATTGGTTAATCCCAATTTATGCTTATATTAGTGCACAAAAAATATTTAAACAAGCTTTAAAATTTTACACACTGTAAATCATAATGTTCTCCAAATCTTTCTTTTCTATAAAGTTTATAGATTTTTTTGACAAAATGTTAACATTTTGTAATTTTATTCAAATTACACTTTATTATAATCATAATTATATAAGAGGAGGATTAAGAATGGTTCAAGGTACACATGAAAATATTATTAATGCTATATTTCGTATTGCTTCTAAAAATCCGGAGAAAGATAGAATTAGTCTTACAGAGGTAGCAAACGAAATTAATATAACAAGACAAGCCATCTATGCTAAACATTTTTCTTGTACTAATGATATTTTTGAAGAGATACATAATATAATAGATGAACATATTTTTAATAATTTTTGTGAAGCATTGCAGAATAACAATGGTGAATCTATATATTCTATTATTGCTGAAACATTGATTCCCTCAATTTATAAACATAGACACTGGCTAAAAATCCTATATACAACTTCAATTGATCCTAATTGGAGAACCTTTCTTAGAAGTAGATACGTTAAAATTACCATGACTATTTCTGATAAGACTGAAAATAATGGCCCACTAAATACCGAAAAATTTATAAATATAATGTGTGAATATATTATGGCTATTTTTGCTAATTGGATTAGTGATGATTTTCCAACGCCACCTTCTGTTTTCAAAAAGGAATTCCTCTTGATAATGAATACATCCCCAATTAAATTGATAAATATTAAATAATTATTTTTGATATACTAACAAAAAATCTTCCCTCAATACTTGAGATGAACTGCACCCCAAAAGTTAGACAGAAAAAAACTAACTTGGGGGTGTTTTTATTAAGATATTGACTTATGTGAATAAACCTCTCATCTATGAATTTAAAAAGAAAATTATGCTAAGAGAAAAGGATAACATCTCCTCAAAAAGATATTATCCTTTTTTATGATTAAACAAAGTCAAATAGTGAAATTTCTTCGTAGACTTCTACTTCTTCTACCTCATTAATAGAGGTTTCAGAAACTACTTCTG
The DNA here is from genome assembly GCF_001837455.1 of Streptococcus sp. HMSC068F04. Lineage (NCBI taxonomy): Bacteria > Bacillati > Bacillota > Bacilli > Lactobacillales > Streptococcaceae > Streptococcus > Streptococcus sp. HMSC068F04. The sequence goes on along the minus strand of NZ_KV832519.1, from coordinate 22,143 downwards.
TAGAAACATTATCATTATGTTCTTCAGTCATTCCAAAGAGTTCAGAAATGCTTTCTAGGAAGTCATCAGCCATATCAAGAACTTCTTGTGAAACGACGACATGAGTCTTTTCCTCAACAGTTTCTTGAGCAACTACTACTTCTTCCTCAAAGCCAGTTTCTGTTTCCTCTACTGACTCATCATCAACTTCAACAAGTTCGCTTTCTTCATCAGGATCATAGCTAGCACTATATTCCTCGGTGATCGAGCTAACTTTTACATCAGAGTCCTCATCCATTTCTGGATGGTCTGCCTTGTACTGCAATTCAAAAGCATTAATAGCCTCTTCAATTTGTTCTACAGTAGGCTTTTTAGACTCATCCTCAACTTCGATAAGAGGATTAACAATGGCCCGTTTAGCTGATACATAGTCAAGACGAGCTTGGTCTGCAAAAACATCTGCAGCTTCTCCTCGCTTAATAGTATCTGCACAACGGTCAATGTTTTCCTGCAAGAGTTTGGCTTGTTTATCCATACCATCAATAACATTGTTGATACGCTGGATAGTCCCAATACCACTCGCAAAGTCTAGGCGAACGGCATAGCTATTTTGACCAATAATATGCAAATCAAGCATGCGTTCTGGTTGCCAAGGTGATTTTTGTTCCAACGCACGAAGGACAAAACCACGATAATGAGCAAGGGTTGTCATTTTCATATGGAGTGGATCAGAGGCAACATTCATCTGCATAGCATAGTTCAGTTGATTTCCTGCAACATCTTTCTTAGTTGCTTCGTATCCATCTGGTTCAAATGTCATAACAAATGGGTTATGTTCAACCTCATATTTCTTGCCATCTTCTTTTTCAACCACTTCTTTCCAAGGTCTTGTCTTTTCTGCAAGCTCTTTATCCTGGACTAATAGAGAAAGTTTCTTCTCGTAATTTTCCTTATCTTTAAGGGCTTGCTTAATGCGTTTTTGAGACAAAGCAATATCACGTTCCCAAGCCTTACGACGATTAGACAACAACTCAAATTCGTTATCAAGTTCCATCTTAAGTTTAAGATATGGATTGCCTGTCGCAATGGCTTTAAATTCAGAGGCTGAGAGTGTTTGCTCGTCAATATCCTCTGAAGCACGCATCGGTGTACGACTGGTCATGATTTGCGTAATATAACGGAGCTTTGTTTCTTGAATCTGCCAAAGGTAGTTATCAAAACTTCCTTTAGTGATATAGTGGAAAATATTTACCTTACGATAGATATTTCCTTGACGAACCAAGCGTCCATTACGTTGGATAATATCAGACGGTTTCCAAGGCACATCGAGATGATGAACAGCTTTCATACGGCGTTGGACGTTAAGACCGGTTCCCCCTTTTTCCGTTGAAGCCATGAGAATACGAATCTCACCAGCATTCATTTGACGTTGAAGTTGGAGCTTAGCCTTTTTGTTAGCAGCATCGTGAATAAAAGCAATCTCTTCTTCTGGAATCCCACGTTCAACAAGCAAATCTTTCAACTCTTGATAAACAGAGAAACCTTTGCCATTAGGAGTTCCAAGGTCAGAAAAAATCATCTGTGTCCCTTTATGCTTAGATTCCATGTGGTAAATCTTATCCACTCGCTCAACCACTTGCATGAGTTTATCTGCATCAGCTCTTACATAAAGCTCTGCATCAAGCAAACGCATATCTAAAGCCAACTTTCTGGCTTCACTAGTGATTTTGAGCATGTTATCTTCACTAGGATCCACACTCCCATTTTTAACTCGGTCTGAGCGTTCTACAAGCTCATCCAAATAAACTTTCTGGTTCTCAGTCAACTGACTTTCAACCGCTACCTTTTCTACCATAGGAACTGGAAGATTAAGGTCTTCAGTCATTTGGATATCTGCAGTCTGACGGTAAATCGCCATCAGCTCAGGGAGATTCATAAATTTAGCAAAGCGTTTACGTGAAATATACTTGTCTCCAGTAGGATTAAGTTCAAGACTATTCTCAACAATCCCAAACGCACCAACCCAAGCATCAAAGAAACTTACACCGAAGTGTTCCATGACATCTGGTTGAAGATAATTCATCATCGTATACATTTCGCTAATAGAGTTGGAAACTGGTGTTCCAGTCGCAAAGACAACGTGACGTGTATCATGCTCTTCTTGAAGCACGCGCACCTTCATTTCCATATCCATATTCTTTTTTGAGGTACGGTTGGTAATACCAGCAACGTTCCCCAAACGTGTCATAGGACGGACATTCTTGTACCCGTGGGCTTCATCAACAAAGAGCATGTCAATACCAAGGCTTTCAAAGTTGATAAACTCATCAATACCAGTCTTATTTTCAAGCAACGTTTCTAAGTTTGCCTCAAGACTTCTACGCATAGATTGTGCTTGCTTGAAAGTGATTTTGTCGTCATTAGCTTTTGCGTAACTAATGATCTCATCAAGCTCATCAATCTTTTCAGAAATAAAGGCTTGTTCACGTTCTTGTGAGACACGAACTTTCTCAAATTGAGAATGCCCAATCACAATACCATCATAGTCACTCGTTAGAATACGAGAGACGAACAAGCGACGTCTTGACTTTTCAAAATCCTGTTCAGTCGTAACAAACACTTTCTTGGTAGGGTAGAAACGCATAATTTCTTGACCAAATTGTGCTGTTAAACTAGATGGAACCACAAACAATGGTTTATGAATAAGCCCAAGCTCTTTCATCTTGAAAGCTGCTGAAATCATGGTTAGTGTCTTACCAGTACCAACTTCGTGAGCGAGGAGTGCACGTCTCTCTTCAAGAATACGTTGTACGGCATTCTTTTGGTGAGGGCGAAGCTCTACACCTTTAGCCAACCCATCAAATTCCAAGAGACTTCCGTCATATTGACGTGTCACATAGCGATTAAAGACTTCATTGTAGGTATCCTCAATCACTTCTTGGACTCGTGGGTTTTCAAGAATAAAGTTCTTAAAGCTTTCTTGTAGAACACGTTCACACTCACGTAGGTTTGCTGTAGCCACTTCATCAACTTTACGTATCGGGTTTTCAGTCGTACCGAAATTACGCATGATTGTTGGTTGATTACTTGTAAGCAAGTGAGCCACAATATCTGTTGCGTGTGAGTAGCTTTTATTGTACTCATCACGTAGACCTAAACGAAGGTTAGATTGACGACTCATATAGCGGTTTAACAAGCGTTCGTTGAAACCTCGTCCGATTCTGGATGTCACTAATAGTGCTTTAGCTTCTTCAGAATGGAGACCAACCTTTTCATCCAACAATTCACTAAACACCCATTGAGAAACGACGTTACTAGGAATCCAGCTAGAACCAATGCTGAAATCAATATCAGATAAGACAACTGGTTCTGGTACAACAGATAAAATCAATTCCAAATAACGTTCCCAATCCGCTTGTGTATCTCCGTCTTCAATGAGAGAGTTAATGCAATCACGTTTGGCTAGAACATCACCTGAAAGGAATTTATCCTTAGTAACATAGTGTACAGTCTTATCATCAATATAGCCTTCCACATCAATCATCACTGTCTCACCTAGTTCTGAAATCATCATATCTTCTGAGACATCTGGATAGACAGAACTCATGAGGTTCAAATCAACGCCACAACCTTCTGAAAGCGACACATTCAAGGCTTCTACTGCTGACATCACTTGATGAAGGTGTTTTTTAGGACGAATAGTTGGCTTTTTAAAAGCATCTGACTTCACAAAAACTACCTTTGAGCTGTCATTCTCGTCCAACTCCTCTAATTCAAGACTAGCGATAAGCGGATAACGATCATCTCGGTCAAAGAGGCGAGCATTCACCGCTTGATTGAGATAACCATACTTCTTCTTGAAAGTATCGTAGGCTTGATTAAGTGTTGCAAGCAGTTGTTTGAATTTCCCTTCATCATAGTCTGTCGTCATTTGAATATCAATAATGGCTTGATACGCATTTTTGATAGCAACCATGCCACGGATACGCTTGTTCTCTGTATCCGTAAGGGGTGTTTCATAGAAATAAATACCTTTGTAAAGCCCTTTACTTTTAGCTGCTTTAGAAGGTGTTTGACTTACCCATGTATTCGTAACAATATTAGGGTCTGCTTCTACTGCTGCTTCAAAGTCTAAAATGGCTTCTTCTTTGTATTTATCATCATATTTTACGAACTGTCCTTGTTCGTCTTGATAAAAAATCATTTCAGCTGCACGTGAGCTAGGACGAATAGACGTGTTATCACGATAATAGACACGCCCATTTTTATCACAAGCATACTCGTTCAATCGAATGTCAAGTGAAGTAAGTAAGTCTTGGTCAAGATGATTCACTTCTTCTTTAAGGATAATATCACGAGGTTCTAGTCTCTCTACTTCGAAAGGCACTGTTACTTTTGATAGTGCTTCTTGAAGCTCTGAAGCTAAGTCAAAAGAGCTATCTACCACAAGATCCAGTGTTCCACCATTGAAATGACGTACCTGATAATCACCTAGGACACAAGGATTTTTACAAATAGCATCCTGGAAGAAATAGGGATTGAGTGAGACACGTTTATCAAAGGGGAGTTTCTTTCTATCTGAGGACCAAAAGTCGATATTATTATCGGGAACAGGGATAAATGCTCCTTTTTGGAAAAAGAGGATATCTGTTACCACTCGTGTTCCAGCATCTTTAAAAGCAGTATTTGGTAAGCGGACACCACCTAAAAACTGAGTTCCACTACGACGAAGTTCTGGCAGAATTGAACCAGCACTCTTATCTGCAGTACCAGTTGAAGTGATAGCAGCAACCATCCCATGATAGGGTACCAAATCGATAGCTTTCTTAAAGAAGTAATCATGAATACGATAAGGTTTATTCTCATAAGCCTTATCGACAATACGAACATCCGCAAATGGAACATTCGTAATGACCAAGTCAAATGGTGTCCCTTCAAAGTTTACTGTTTCAAATCCTTGGACTAAAACAGTAGCATCTTGATGAAGGTGTTTAGCAATAGCACCAGTAATGGTATCAAGTTCAATTCCATAAAGAGTAGAATTCTTCTTGATATCCTCTGGCATTGTTTCAAAGAAGATACCAGTACCCATTGATGGATCAAGAATATTACCTCCTTTAAAACCACTTTCTACAATCTTATCCCACATTGCAGTAGCAATCTCTGGACTTGTGTAGTAAGCCGTCAAGGAGCTCATTTCCATCGCACGGTATTCTTCTTTAGTGACAAGACTTTTTATCTCATCACGTTCTTTTGCAAAACGATTAATCTTACTATCGAAGAAATCGTTAGCAAGTCCTCCCCAACCAACATAGTTAGAGAGAATTTCTTGTTCGGCACTGTCAGCTAGACGGTTATCTGCTTCGAGTGCTTTCACAAGTTTAATGGCAGAAAGGTTAGCTTGAACCTTTTCTGCTTTAATCATTGTTTTAGTATTATTTTTTTGTTCTTCCATTGTTGTTCTTTCTCCTTAAAACTAAAAAAGACCTGGTATAATACCAAGTCTTTCTTTTTAGTTGTAGTATTTGTTTATACGACTCAAAAATATGTGAGCCTCTCGTGTTTTCCTGTTTTTGAGGAACTCAATAAAACTCTCTTGAATGTCAAAAGAGAATGTTCCAGCCAATTCACATTGCTTATCAAAGCTTTTGCTGACTGTCATAGCTTTACTCTTACGAATAGCTACATGCGTGGGCATTGTTCTGGGAAAGGTAACTCCTAGAGAGTAACCAAAATCAAACAAGGTTAATAGATATGGCGGTTCATCTTTAGAAAAGATAATCCCAAAGTTATTCCAGTGTCTATCAACATTTAAGGTTAAGCGATCAATCTCAAAGAGTCTGGCAAATATCGAATCAAGCTCAGCTTCTGAAAAACCAATCTCAGCCAACTCTTTTTTCAAAAAGTTATACTGCTCTTGAGGTTGCTTCTTAGCTATTTGTTCGATATCTGATTCCGTATACCCCCTTTGTTGCAGCAAACGAAACATCGTAACGAAGCTTCCACCTTCTGGTATGAAATTTTGTGAACGACAAAGATCACTACCTACTTTTTCGTAAGGTACATAATCTTCAATCCCACAACTTTTCAAAAACTCAGATACTAGAAACTCAGCTTCAGCCTCCCCACCAAAAAAGTCTCTCTTATAGAAATAGTCATCTTTCAACCATTTCTCTTGAGTTCCTTTGCTAGAAGTAAATACAGTCATAGTATCCCTCCTATTTTCTACTTAAATTAGGATGATGATCTTCTAAAACAAATGGCTCATCATTGAGTTCTGGTATTGATACCCAATAAAAATCATCGGTATCAAAACCGTGTGTCATAGCAATTTCGTGCCAGACATCGGGAGCTGTATAGGTATAACCTAAAAGTTCCTTTCGGTTTTTTCGTCCAAAATCAATTTGACGCCCTTTTAGAAAATCTACCATACGTTCATAGGTGAATTCTGTGTTCAACAAAAAATCATCTTTCCTTTCAAACGTATCTAAGGTTTTTCTGATTGTATCAACCAGGTATTTTCCAATCATCTTTTTATTGTTATAAAGAATAATAGTCAACTTCATGACGCTTCTCCCTGAATTATACATGAAATCACGTATAGTGTTATCTCTAGTATAACATGAAAACGCAGTTGACTCATAATGAGTTCTAAGTTTCATTTTTTCTCCTTTTATCTAAAACTGGATTTTAAGCTTTCCACAATGGGCTAAAAATTGTTCTGCTTCTTTCTTAGCCTCTTCATCTGCAGCTTTGTTCCTTTCTCCTCTCAGTTGAATAATCCTATCATTTTTCAATTCTAGGGTATAAAGAGGAGTTTCTCTGTCAGTTTTATCACGTACAAAGACAATAATAGAGGAACCGTAGACAAAGTGTTCCTTTGTATACCTTCCAACACAGTGATGTAGGTGTTTCCCCTCTCTGACAATTTCACTTTCATTTTTAGGAAAGATAAATGCATACTTGTCAAATGTTGTCTGAGCCTTCATCATGTTTGCCAAGCGTTCAGCTGTTACAATTCTCAACTTCGCCTCTTTCTTTTCTTCCTCACGTCGTCTTTTCTCCGCTCTCAAATTACTTACGGCATTAGTGACACGTAAATGAGTCCCACATTCTAGTTGATTCTCGAGAAGAACCGAATAATTTTCGACAATCTCTGTATGTTTGTTTTCCCAATTTTTAGGTATAACTACATAATCTCCATCAAATGGAATTCCCAGAGCTTCTACCATTTCTCGATAGTCCTCATAATCACGGAGACAGACCTCATTTTTCATCATCCAGTTAATGAAACGAATTGGTTTCACCGTGGATGGTAAGATACTATTTAAACGCTTAATTAGTGGCGTCCTGTTAGGAACCATAGCATTTATAAGTAACTCGTATAAACCCTCGAACGTTCGACCATATTGTCTACGCATATCTTCCTCGAAAAATGCCTTTTCGATATTCATATCCGTATTTTTTAGATACTGTTTATTCCTTTTTAGGAAATTCATGGTAACCTTACCCATATTTGCATGCTTATGTCCAAGACTATATGAGTAATAAGACCTATAAAACGTCGTACCTACCAATTCTTTGACGACTCCACGCGCCTTTATTTTTTGGGCGAATTCAATACGTTCTCGATATTTATAAAGATGAGGTAGCACTAAGCTTATCTCAAAATTATCTTTAATCACGTGTCCAAAATCTAAGTATCTCAACTCAGATTTTGATTGTAACTTTTCAATAAGATTTTCCATACCACCATAAAGCATATAGACACTAAATGCACCAGAACCGAAAAAGAGAGCATTTCTCTGATTTTGAAATCCAGTACTATAGATTTCTTTACCTTTTTGGACTGAAAGATATGGATCCCAGTGTGCTTTTACCATCTTATTGTTGGCAAGCTGATAAAAGTTATAAAGGCTGACGTCAAACTTTTCTTTTCCTTCTTCAAATGATTGAGTCACTGCATACATTTGCATTTCAATGCGTTTCTTTGTGACTCCCATCCAGACAAAGTAAAAAGTATCTCCTACAAAGGTTAAACGGCTGTTAAGTGATAAGCGTTTTGTGACCTTTTCCGAGAATTTTTTTCGGTCGGAAGAGATAATTGTCTTAGACTTATTTGACCATTCATAGATAGGAAAATTATTCTTCGCCCATTTGAAAAATCCGTTAGGAACTTTTAAACGATTATCTACGATTTCTTGAATATTCTCTTCTTTTGTCATTGTTTTTTCTCCTTAATCAAAAAAATGGCACTAGGACCATTTTTTCTTTCCTTGTTGTTAAAATTCGCCTTCTTCAACAGATAAATCTGAAAAAAGATCTAACTGTTTCCCATCCTTTTTAGGTTTTTTCTTAGTTGGAACTTTCTTTTTAGTTTCTGTTTTAGTTAGGCTCTTATTCTGTTTCTTTTTTGGCTTCTTAGTTGGTTGCTTGGTTGATTTCTTACTTCCAGTAGTCATTTTCCCTACAACTGATTTGGTCTCAACCTTTTCAGCGGTAAAATACTCTTTAACCCAAGAAAAGACTGTGGCATCATCAACCATAGCACCTTGACCATTTCTATAGTCAGATTTACTGGCTTTTCTGATGCAGAAAGCCATAGCATCCTTAATCGTACGATCAAGGTGTGTTAGGATTCCAGCAATCAGCTCATCATCCTCTTGATGATCAACTATCCAATTATGAATAGCATCCTCAGTCGGTGTGTGAGCCTCCGCCATTTCATCATCAAAATGGCTTACTGCCATGAAGCGGTCAAAATCATTAATTTCCATCGTCATTGTTTTTCTCCTCTATTTAATAAAAGCTACGTTTCGTTTCCCATCTTGTCCTTGTTTCATTTCTAAAACATCATGTGGGATTGTAAAGCCATCTTTATGAACTGTTGTAACGACACTTAATCCAGCAAAAACAGCCTTAATTACTGCTTCTACTTCTTCTTGTGTATTTGCTTCACCAATAAACAAGACGTCAGGGTTGGAACGTAATACAAAAGTCACGAGCTTTTCCAGTTCCATACCGTTAGCCTTATTGACTTGTAGTTGGTCAAAAGACATTTCCTTAATCTCGACATGTCTTTCGATTGTTATTACTTTACCTTCTTTAAAAGCTTCAGCAAGTAACGAGTAAGCTAAAGTCGTTTTGCCGAAACCTTTAGGACCAGTAATGACATGCAAGCCTGGAATGCGTACTTGTTCAAGCAGTTCTTCCATACAACTACTATCAAACTCACTCAAAGAAATTCGTCGCTCATTCACATGAATAAGTCGGATAGACATCGTTTCTAGTCCTTGAAAATTAACTATCGTCGATATCCTAATGGTGATAACTCTACCATCGTTCAACTGATAGTCACAAGTTCTTACCTGACTACAACGTTTTTCTGTTACGTCCATCTCAGCCATAAATTTAATATGACTGAATAGAGCATCCGCATCTTCTGATGAAACGAAGTCATGGACCTGTTTCACATCAGAATTTCTAAATGCTACCTCGTAATCTTCACCATGTGGGAAGAAGGTAATATCTTGGATATTATTATCGATAGCTTCTTTTAAAATATCGTTTATAATCATTGTTTTTCTCCTCTCAGAACTCAAACAAGCTTAACTGTTTTCCTTCAGTTGTTGGTTTATCTTCAAGTGGCTTTCGACAAGCTACTAGTGTTTTTGGCTCCTTCTCAACCTTATAAATAGGTTGCATTGCACGATAGTTCTCAAAGAACGTGTCAAAAAATGCAAACAAAAGGTGTCGACATTGCCTCAAAGCCCTATACTCTAATCGAGTATAGTAAGTAGCTTCATCAGATAGCAGTTCTGAATCTTTGGTATAAGTTTCAAAAACCCACCATTCAAAGCCACGTGCAAACACTTCAGTCGGTGTCAAATAATAATCCAACTTATTCTTAATATGAACAGCTTGAGCTAAGTCCGTTCTGGTTTCCTCTGCTATTTGAATAAGTTTCAGCAAGCTAGCCTTGTAGATATTACGAATATCCTTAAAGCTATGTGATGTAGAGCTAATGATACCTGATTGATCATACGTATAGTCTAAATAATGTCCATACTCATGTATGAATGATGAGGAATCTCTTACATCAACTGCCATGATATTTAACCCTGGCACATAAAGTCCGCTTGCTTTATGTTTTCCTAGCTTTCGGAATTTGAGTTCGGGTTCTACAGTAGAATGAGGTAAGTGATTACACAACTTCTCCCATTCGTTCTCTAGAACCCTGAATTTCTCCTTGTCAAAATCACTACCTCGATAACGCTCGGTATCCACTTCAACTTTCGAAAACCCTAAATTAAGAAATGACGTATTACTGTTCATTTCATAATCTTGAAAGATTTTATCCTCACGCACACTGGCTATCGTCTTAGTTGACTGATTAACATATTGTGCATTTAGGTTGGCTGCAAGAGCATCTTCATACTCTCTTTTAAGAACGTTAGCAATCTTTTGGATATTTCCATAATAACTACATTCCTTGTAGATACCTTCACTATGGATAGACATCAATTCAAGAAAGCTAAAAGATACTAGTCCATACCTCGTTTGAGAACTACTCTCTCTCCAAAAACTTAGGTTTTTCTGCAAAGGTACTCTAATCTTTGAATCGTCGACAATGAGAAGATACAAAGTGCGTTTGGTATCTTCTGCACTTTTAGTAGCAGGTAATCTACTCCCATGGAGTGTGAGAAGAATCTGTTCACCGAAAAGGTGTTCGTGATTTTCTTCATCCCTCAAGCTCATGCCCTCGAACAGTCTTTTTAGTTTATTCGAAAAATGTGCTTGATCATAACCAATGGTTTCAATATCAGCCATGATGTCTTTGACTTTATAGGCTGTATAGACATTATCTTGTCCGAATACCTCTACTGCTACTGCTCCGACTTCTTGAGATAAAAGTTCCTGACATTGCTTTCTGCGAATATTCGCATAATAAGTACAAAACTTTCTCACGATATCTGCAGCTTTATCAGTCTCTTTTATCTTCGGAAAAGTGACTTTTTTAGTTGTTTGTTGTGCTACTGCTAGTAAATTTGCCATTGTTTTTCTCCTTAATAGCAAAAAGGAAGGTAAAGCTTAAAGCTACTACCTTCCTCTTTCTCTTATATGCACTATGTACGATACACTATGAACTATACATAGTATGATATGCAATTTATTGCGTAAAAAAAGGAAACCTAATTATTGTTATCAAGTTTCCTTGCATAATCTCGTTTGTGACTCTCTATATTTCGAGAAATATCATTCTTATCCCAGATTTGTAATTCCCAAGGATAATAAAAATGACTCTTGTTTTTAAAGTAGAGATGGATGCCAGTATAGTCTTCAGTATCTTTTAAATACCAATTTTTAAGACCGTATTCTTCCTTCCAATCATCTAAACGATCCATCACTTCAGTAATGACAGATGTTGGCAAAATGACACGTGCTCCAAAAATATCATTTAAAACCGAATTTACTGGATACTCTTCTGCTCTTTTAGTAAAACGCTCAATCTTATCTACAATAGATTCAGATGTCTTCACTCGATAGAAGTAACTAATATCGCTGACATCTGCCACCATCAAATAATCGTTGATAGATTCATGCAGATTCAAACGATATTTTAAAATCTCATCAACTGGCACCTTTGCAAAAGTGTGATTAAGATTGACTTTAGCAAGTTTACCACTTTCAAAATACTCTTCTGAATACTTTATATGAATGGTGTTGATTTCAAAGATCAGTCGCTCTACTTTCTTGATATTCAACCCTTATACGTCTCCAAATAATTTTTCTTCATTATACCATATCCTGTTTATTATACGTTTTGAACTTAATCTTTACTTCTGGAGAAGCTTTCAAAAGGAAATCATCGATTCCCTTTTCGTGAGGCCAGATTAGAGCACGAACCGTACAAGACTGCTTAGTAACTAGATCTTGAACCATGTCATACATACGTTCAAATACCGAGTCATTATCCTCAAAGTCTTGGTCAAAAGCCAGATAAATTGGTTTAACCTTTTTGAGTTCAGTCTTTCCAATAAAGTCTGATATAGGTCGCCATGCTGCTACTCCTGCCATAGAGATAACACAGATATTCCCCAATTGAGAAAGACGAGTGTTTTTCGCAACTGATGCGGTGATATCTCCTTTAAGCAAACCTTCCGTAACTAGAAGGTTATCAACCTTATGAGTAAGGTTGACTTTAGCCTTGCCTTCATCCGAAAAGCGTGCTTGTTCTAAAATATCATCAGAATAAGCAAAATGGGGAAAAGACTTAGCACTGGTTCCTTCTGGCTTATATGCTGACGAAACAAAGACATACTTTTGCCCTTTTTTAAATGTCAACTCAAGTCCAGAACGAAGTTTAACACTAGTTTTCTTAGTTGTCCCACTTGCTAGTTCGCGTGATGAACCTTTAGCAAACACATACCAATCGAAACTTCCATTTTCATTTTGGAAGACTTTAGCAGTACGTGCATTTCGTCCCTCTTGAAAGGCTTCGTTTACTTTGGCTTGATAACTGACGTTATCAAGACGTACTTGAAAACCTACAATTTGTCCCCAAGAATTGCGACATGGAATTAGGATTCCATCTTTTGATTCAAAAATAGGACATTTTGCGTTTTCGTTCCAATAAAAGCCCGGAACTCCACGCCAAGCATCTTTAGGAAGTCCATTTGCAACAAAGAGCTTTTCCCAAATAGTTGCTGGATGAGATACTGTTGTATCAACCTGCTTCTGACGTGTTTGCTTTGTTGATGAAGCATAACCACGCAGTGCAATGGTCTCAACAGAAAGACCTCGTTCCTCACTTGTTAAGTGCTCGACATGTTCCTTAGTCAATCCCAACACATCAATCACAAGAGAATTTACCTTGTGAAGTGTTGAGATACTTGCCAAAGGTTGACTTTTCCAACTAGGTTCAAAAGTCACCTTTTTCGTTTTTTTAGGGTCCAAATCATAAATAGTCCCAGCACTACCAAATTGTGGTTTGTCTAGGTCAATCTTTCTAGCACAGACAGCCTTAGTCTGATCTGCAAAAACTAGACACCAATCTGGTTTCCCACAAATAGGGCAAGGGTAATCACGTCCTACCCGAATCATTTCGGTTTGTCCAATCGTAATAATTTTTGTCATTTTTTTCTCCTTATAAAATATAACATTGTTGTTGTAAAGTGACCTTGGAAAGACTCAAACACCTGTTCGTAGCCTTTCTTCCGCGTGCCGACAGTTTAGAGTTGGGAACACCTGTTCCTCTGCCCTATTCATCGAGATGTCGCCTTTCTTTTTTGTCC
>NZ_KV832519.1:0-8769 GCF_001837455.1 Streptococcus sp. HMSC068F04 | reverse complement strand
CAAAACAAAAAAAGCATAACAAAGAAGCCGACAAGCCTTGTCTCTAAAAACAAGGTTTCTCGTGCCTATGGAAAACCATAGGAAACTTCTCGTTATGCTTTTATCTGCTAATAACGTTTGTTGTAGCCTTTCAAAAAATTAAAGGCAAATTATCTCGTACGTGTTGTTAAGCGTCAAGCCCCTTCTTCTGTCTGATGGCTTAACTGATAGCTAAAAGCGAGTACGCTCCCTTTTAACCCAATCAAACATGGGATACCTATTGCTGGGACAGAACCAGAAATAGCATCTCCTCCTCCATGCTTCTATTTTCTTTAGTCACGTGACCAAAGGTTCACCGTTTGAGGTGGTGGAAAAAATATAAATTAAACAATTTATGTCTTTAGTATAGCAAAGAGCAACTAACATTACAAGTTTATCGTTATTCGAATTATAACCATATATACTACTCTTCATTGTATTATATACTATACATAGTCTATAGTTTACAACACATTATGTATAGTCCACCAATAGTAATAAGCGAAGAATCAGTCGTCATGAAAAAGAAATACAAGATACATTGATAAACTATGTATCTTGTATCGTAAACAATCTTTATACTACTTTTAAATATAACTTATTAACCAATAAGAATATAATCATATATAGTTCTTTAATGTATCGTTCAATATGCATCGTATATTATCTACTATATACGATAAATAAAGAAACTACACATTATTCACATTACATAATGTATTAGGTATCGTCTTGTGATAGAACTGTTCTTATTTATTATATTAAATGAATGAATAAAGAATATACGATATAATACCTAGCAGTACATTACTTAACGATATATCTTACATCGTCTATAGCATACTACAAAGTTTTTCTTTCTTTGCACTACACTATATATAGTGAGGTTATGTATAGTGTAGTGTGTAATATTTTGTAGAAAGTCAAATATAGTGATATACACTATATATCGATACATTATGTATATTATATACGGAATAAATACATCGTCCAGAGTACATTCTTATGTTTCATATAGTATATAATGTATCGTGTATGGTGATGTGCGTTAATTTTCTTTATTTCCAGAAGTATTTTATAAAAGATATACGATATAATGCTTTGCATTACAATGTTTATTTATATACTATACATCGTCTATAATATACGATAAAAAATTTGCAATTTTTTTTGTTAGTCATTTATATATAGTAATGCTATGTATAGTGTAGTGCGCAAATTGTATTATGTTTAAGTTAGAACTCGAGCATAATACTATACACTATATATCAATACAGTATGTATTATATATCTTTGTATGATGCATCGTCTATTATATATTATTTTTTTTATATAATATATAGTGTATCGGGTATAACTCTTGTTGTTGTTTGATAGTTGTAATATGTTTTGTTTTTGAATAGTATATAGTGAACGATACACTATGTATTAGCTAATGCGTGATAACCTTTTTAGGCTATATTTTTTATATACTATACATAGTGTATCATGTATTGTTTACGATATATCTTACACAGTACTTGCTATTAGATTTCTATATGGTATACTTTAAGTAGTTAATAATATGTATCGCATTGTTATACATAGTGTATCGTACATATCGGATTGAAAGGAGTAGATATGGTTGCAAATACAATCGTAGTGATGGATGAAAAAGGAGGAGCAGCCAAAACGACATTAAGTTTATTATTGGCTCAAGCTCTAGGAAATGCTGGCTATAAAACGTGTGCAGGTGATCTAGATGGTCAGTGCAATCTAACTACGGCAGCAGGAGTGAACGAAGACGAACAAGAAGGGATTTATTCTGTACTAAAAAAAGAAGTAGAAGTAGCTGATGCCATTGTGCCAGTTGACGGATATGATCTGCTTCCAGGTAGTAAGCTCATGAAGAACTGGGAGAGTGAAGCTTCAGGACTAAAAGATAGGGATTTTCGTTTAAGGAACGTAGTTCAAGATATCAATGATTACTACGATTTTGTACTATTTGATACACCTCCGTTCTTTGGTGTTTCTACAACAAGTACCCTTTTTACAAATTCGAAAGTTTATGTTCTTATTCCTACTACACCTGATAAGTTTGGTATTGAAGGTGTAAAAGATACTATCGAAGATATTGAAGCTGTTCAAGAAGGATTTTCTTTCTTTGGAATTGATATTGTTATTGCTGGAATCGTTATCACTCAGGTTGATAAAGGGCCCGGCTTTAGTAAAAAATCAATTAAACAAGTCAAAGCAAGAGAAGCAGTAACAACTCTTGAGAAAATTGCGGAAGAACATAATACTAAAGTTTTTGAGCAATACTTATTTAATAATAAACAATACAAAGATATGATTGCTAATCAAGCAAATGTTTTTACAAATAGTGGCTATAGCATCCCTCAAAAACAAATCACAAATGTGATGAATGAACTAATTAAGACGATTGGAGAACACAATGGCGAAAAAGCTTAATACTATCCAACAAAGAAATTATAATAACCTTTTAACAGCTGTTGAATCAAATGATCGCAAAACAGCTAAAGAAGTATTTGACCGTTTTTTTAAAGGGAAAGAGATTGAAGAAGTAGTAATTGATAAACTTAAGGAGAAGCATGATATTACCTATCTAACTGAAGCAAGTGTAGAACCCAAAAAAGCTGCTGTTTCTCCTAAAAAAGCAAACATTGTTACTCAGAAAAAAGAAAAAAACAAAATTCCTACTAAACTTGAACCAGCAAAAACTCCTGAAGAAAAGGTGCGTTCAAATCTAAACATGACACAATTATCTATGTCTCGTTTTAGTGCATTAAGAGCTGTTTTAAATAAAAGAGACCTCAAAGGAGAAAATGGCAATTATCCTAAACGTGGGGGATCTGATAAGCTATTCACTGAAATGTTAGATCAGATGTACCAACTTCTAGATGAAGAACAAAAGGAATTGTTTAATACATTGGTAGAAACTGAGATGAGTTTTAAGTAATCTAGTTTAACATGTAGTTATCATACAAAAATGTAGGTAACTCGTATTGAAATCATTTTTTGCATACAAAAGTGTAGGTAATTACTACACTTTTTGTGTTGTTGTAATTTAGCATATAGTTGAGAGAGAAAATAGTGATGTTATAAAGCTTAGTATTATTAATTTTGTTTTAGTAATAATAGTTTAAATAGTATTAAGTAGTATTAAGTGGTTAATTATAGTAACTAAGTAGTTAATTATAGTTTAAGTAGTAGAACTCCTGAAACCCTTGCTATTACTGAGCTAAGCTTACCTTTATCCTATAAAACTGTATGTATATCCTACAAATTGGTAGGTATATCATATAATTTTGCATGAACGTCACACAAACTTGTATGTTAAGTCTACAAAAATGTATGTATGTCATATAAAATTGTAGGCGTATCCTACAAAACGGTATGTATATCCTATAAAGTTGTATGTTAAGTCTACAAAAATGCATGTATGTCATATAAAATTGCAGGTATATCCTACAAAATGGTTGTAAATTTTAAAAAATACTATGAAAATCAGAATATTAGTGATATAATGTCATACAAAAGGGTTGTAAATTAATATTTTTATACCCTGTCACATATTGCAGTAAGTAATTAGCTTGTAGTAAAATAATTACTTTTATTTAAAATACAACCAAAATGTATGATGAATGAACTAAGAGAGGTAGAAGCATTTGGTAGAGAATAGAGAGTTCAGAGAGATCATCAAATATGATAATAAGTTTACCCAAATGTTCCAACTTGGCGACCTTTCTCCTCTTCAAGAAAATATGATTTACTCTATATTTGGTGAGTTGCGAGATGTTTATGATGAAAACGAAGCAGCAATATTTTCTTATTCGAGTCTGGCAATGCTAGCAGGTAATACATTTTACAGTTCTAGGGAACAAAAAATTGTTCCTAGGACTGGTAAGCGATTTGAAACTACAGTTGAGGAACTAGAGGAAAGAATGACTAAAATTGTATATCGACATCCCGAAAAGGTTGTCGATGGTAAGGTTGTCTCTTACACCTCCATCCCACTGTTCAAGACCTTTAGAGTAGACCACGAAAATAAACTCATTAAAATCCACCTGTCTGATGCGGAATATACTGAATATGATGAAGTAACTACAGAAGATGGAGCAAAAGTAAAAGTAGCGGTCAGGCGTACAGTTAAAGACCTTTTTAACAACCCAGAGTGGGGTAAAAAAGCTAAGTACATTCAGTATGGACGTGACTACCATAACCTATTGAAGAGTAAGTATTCTAAACGATTATTTAGACATCTAGCAGACTGGCGTAAAACAGGTTTTGTAAAAGATACAGCTGAAGAACTAGAGCAAGAAGTTTTGATCTTGGATAGTCCAAGTTTACTTCGTTCGAAAGGTACTAAGCTGCAGCAAGCAATGGATGAAATCAATACGCTATTGGTTGATGAGCATGGACTTCCTGTAATACAAGATTTGACAGTAGAGCGAATCAAAAAAGGAAAATCAATTACCCACTATATATTTAGGTTTAAACCGTTCGATGACGATTTGAGACGTATTGTTGCAACAAACGATAAAGTCATTACCTTTGAGAAGAAGAAGGAGTTAGACTTCAAACGTAAGATGGCTATCGTGATGGAGAAATTCTACACTGTTTTTCCTAAAGGGAGCAAGGCTGACAACTACAATAATAAAAATCAACTCAAACGTTGGCTTGAAACAATGGACCATGAACTAGTTATTGAGGCGTTGGAAAGAACAGGAAGTGATGCAAACCGTACTTTCGGTTGGACAAGAACGTTGCTCAATAAATGGGAAGTAGCAGGGTACACAAAACTTTCAGATTTGAGAGATAGTCATCCAACTAATAAGGATAATCGTCCTTCAAATGTTCCAGACTGGTCTGAGCCAAACTATGAAAATGGAACGGATGACAAAGACCGTTTAGGACTAGTAGTAGTAGCAGTTAAATCAGCAATTAAAATAGAACTCTCAAAGACGCCTGACGAAGATAACAAGGCGGATATTAAACATTTAGCAGAGAAACTGTTGCAAGAGAAGCTGTGGGAACTTAAAGATAAAGGTTTAGAGTCACTGTCTGATAGCCACTTTGAAGAGACAAGAGAACAACTCTTGACTGAGATACTTGATTATTTTAAAGTATAACTTCAGATGTATTTTTGTAGATAGATTATATATATAATAGCGATACACGATGTATCGCTATTTTGTTTTAGAGATTATTTATACTAGTTGAATCTTAAAAAACATACATTTTTGTATGATATAATAGGTCTAAAAATATAAGTAGTAAACTTGTAGTTAATTGCTATCAGTGTTGAGAGGAGGGGAATCATGTCAAAACAGAAAGATAAATATCTAGCACTTAGAAGGCAATTACCAGAACTAATAGACGAATATATAGCTTACCTTCAAGTAGATATTGAAGAACCTTCTCCCAAAATGGTTGAACGTTTGTCAGTGATTCAGAAATTTTTAAATAGCTATGCAATTTCGATTGATAAAGAGGGTGTCTCATTATCATTGACAGACTTAGAGAAATTACCACGAGAATTTGTTCAAAATTATTTGGCAAATTTACGTCTGAAGCCAGCTGGAAAAAGATTTATTCTCTATACTTTAGCAGGATTTTGGAATTATCTTACGAATACCTCTTTTACAATTGAGAGAGGGATGCCGTTGTTTTATCGTAACGTGTTTAATGAATGGAAGATTGTTTATAAAGAGAGTTACCACAACATAATATATTCCGAATCAAAGAAGAAGACTATTTTGTATACGCAGCAAGAGCTCGAAGGGTTGCTTGATTTCATGGCAAACAGTTATGTTACAACGCTACCAACTCAGAAGAAGGCTGATAATTGGGAAAAGGAGAAGGAGCGAAATATTGCTATATTTGCAATCATAATTGGTACTGGAGCAAGTACTCAAGAAGTTGTTAACTTGACAGTCAGGGATATTGATATGCGTAAAAAAGGAATTTGGGTTGTTAGAAACAATGAGAAACAATTTATCCGTTTTCTTCCTTTCACAATTCCTTACATAGCTCCATTTGTTAAGGAACGACGTGGACGCTGGGACTTAGACCCTTCTATACCGTCATTATTTTTAACCATGTTGAAAAAGCCTATGGGGAGAAATACAATAGGTCATTTGGCAAAGAACATTGGACATGCTTATGGTAAGGTAATCACTCCTAGCATTTTAAAAGACAGCCACGCCTCTATTGTTTATAAAGAGACAGGTGATATTAAGAAAGTTGCTGAAATACAAGGATATAGTTTAGATAAGAATCACCTTATAAGATTTATTGATTGATAGTATGAACTTATCTCCAGATTAGTCAAAAGGCCACTTAAGGTCTTTTTTATGTCACTGGGTTACGAATAGTCACTCCTAAGTCTATAATGAATTTATAGAGAATTAAGGAGGTCTTATGCTTAGAAAAAACAATGAGAAAAGAGGTTGTCTTGGCAGTCTGATTTGGATACCGATAGCTATTGTTGTTATGTTTTGTATAGCTGGATATGGTATGTCCCAAGGAATTAATGTACCTGGTATTTTATCTAGTGGCTTTAATGTTATTAGTAAAGGAGAGCATGCCAATTCAAGTGATGTCGGAAAATTATTTGGGAAATTTATTCCCAAGTCAGAATCTTCGGAAACAGGAAACTGTTCTTCTAAAACAAGTGGTGTAAAGTCTGATGCTTTCAGCTACAGTCCATTGCCTTTTGAAAACCATAAGCTAATGGTCAATGGAAATTTGGATAGTCTTGGTAGAGCAACATATGGTCACATCAGACTAAAGTATTCGGACAAACCACAAGATGATAGGGAAAGTAAAATTAATGTTGATCCAGTCGGTTGGCATAACTATCGTTTTAAGTACGAAGATGAGCACGGAAAAGTCAAAAAAGCTTATCTGATGAATCGTGGGCATCTTATTGGTTATCAGTTTTCTGGATTAAATTCTGAAATCAAGAATCTAGTGCCTATGACACGCTATTTGAATGCAGGAACGATGTCTGATAGTAAAACGGATGCTAATAATCCAAACGGTATGCTATACTACGAAAATGCACTAGCCAAATGGTTGAAGAAAAACCAAAATATGTACTTAGATTATTGTGTTGTTGCAAACTATACTGGCAATGAGCTAATTCCAAGAACTGTAACGCTTTACTGGACGTCCTTTGATGAAAATGGTTCACAGTATGGAGTTGAACTATCAGAAGAAGGATTAGCAACAAGTGATGGAAATGTGAGTTCGGTCACACTTCAGAACGTTTCAAAGAATGCTAATATTAACTACTTAGATGGTACAGCCACAAGTAATTACTAACATTGACTGTAGGATGTTTTATGCTACAATAAGAATCAGCGTAAGCGTTTGGACATAAAATAAAAAAGACAAACATAGTTTCTAATGTTTGTCTTTTTTATATCTAATGTTCGAATTATTTGATAAGAAAACATTAAACGGCGTAGCTAAAGGAAATGTAAACGCTTGCTAAAAACAAATTTTCATAAAAATCATCCTTTTAAAAAGTAGGATTATGTTAAAATACTAAAGAGGTGTAAATTATCAGATTATTTCAGACGTACAGTGTAATTTGTAGATATTTCATAATTTTACGGCCTTTCAAAAATAGGATTTATTTTATTTGTAAGTAATGAAAAGTTTGAGAACAATTTAGTCACATTCTACTTCAACGTATAAGTATTAGTTTAGGTGACGGCAAAAATTAATTATCCTACCATATTTGAATAGAATTTTTTGAGAAATGGTTTAACCTTTACTTTGTATAGCACAGACTTTTCTGGAAAGGAGTATTAAGACAGATTTTACGAAGAATAAATAATTTGATAATCAAAAAGACACTCAAAGAGTAACTTGAAAGATATTATTACAATAGGAGATATTTGAATGAAGGAAGTTTTAAAACTAAGAAAACGCCGAACAGGCCAATGGGTAACTGTTGCTGGTATGGTATTAATTGGTGCGTGTATGGGAATCGGGAATGCAGTGGTTTTTGCAGATGATGCTCAAACATACCCGATTGAGGCATCAGATAGTAATAAATTTAATTTAACGGACTCCCCCTCTCCTTTAAGTAGTGAAAATTTAGGAACAAATAATCGGGGGCATGAGGTAGCTACTTTACCAACTACAGGACAGGTTGATTCAAGTGACAAAACCACACCAGAATATTTGATGAGTGAATCGTCAACTGTTTCTTTAGTTACAAGTGATGTGGCGACTACAGAGACCTCAACCTCAGTATTGGCTAGTCTTTCTGAAGTCGTGCCAACTAAGACAACTGACAGCTCTGAAACGCTAGTGCCATCAACTTTGTCGGAAGCTCCAAAGCATGCACCAACTTCTGAGGGGGCAGTAGCTGAAGTTAAAATCCAGTCTGAAACACTAGTAGAACATTCTATTAATAGTAATAACGAAGAGGAAAGTGGTGATAATTTAATTTACGATATACACAATCAAGAAGTTACAATTACTGATATCAAGCGAAAAGAAACGATTAAAAAACTTATAATTCCACAAAAAATTTCTAATTATAGAGTTACTGAAATAGGTTCTGATGCTTTTTCAGGTTCTAGTTTGAGTGAAGTTGTATTACCGAGCACGTTAAGGAAGATAGGCAATTATGCTTTTAGTGGGACACAGCTGACAAAACTTACCCTTCCAGAAGGCGTTACTGAAATAGGGGTAGGTGCCTTTTCAGGTTCTAGTTTGAAGGAAGTAGTG
>NZ_KV832518.1:0-60089 GCF_001837455.1 Streptococcus sp. HMSC068F04 | reverse complement strand
GGTTTTACCCACTACAGAAATTATAGAGCCTTAAAAAGGAGGACTTTGGTTCTCCTTTTTAAATTTTATGGGAACGAGTCTTTTTATGACAAAATTATAATCTATTGTTAATGTGGTAAAAATATCATTAAAATAAGTTTTATTAACTTTTTTTGATAATAAAAAATGATATAATAAGTAAGTCTTTAAGATGTAGATTTTAAGACAAAAAATATATTGGGGAAAAATTGAATATGGAAAATAAAGTACGCTATAAACTGCACAAAGTGAAGAAGCAGTGGGTTACTTTGGCTGTCGCTTCAGTAGCTTTGGCTACCATTATTGGTGGTAGTGTTGCCACATCTTCACTCGCTTCGGCAGAAGAAACAAATAACTCTAATGGATCACCTTCAACAACTACGGTCGGGGAAAATACAAATCCTGTGGTTGAAAAAGAGGTAGGCACAACAACTGAGGTAGCAAATACTTCAAATGCCACAACAACAGAGCGAGCAGAAGTTACTGCTGACAAACCAGCTGAAACGACGGTTCAACCAAATTCAGGAACAACTACTAGTGATAGAGCTGTAGCAGTAGAGGTTGAAGCCAAACCTGAAACGACTGCTAAGCCAGAAGTTGCTACTAAACCAGAAACAGCTACAACATCAGAAGTCGCTGCAAATGCTGGAGTAGCTGCTCCAACGACTGAGAAGTCTAAAGAGCTTTCTGAAGCCGAAATTAAGGCTGCAGTCTCACTCGATAATATTAAAAAAGAAAAAGATGGTAAATATTACTATCTTTTAGAAGATGGATCACACAAGAAAAACTTTGCCATTACTGTAAATGGTCAGGTCCTTTATTTTGATGAAAATGGTGCCCTTTCAAGCACATCAACGTATTCATTTACACAAGAAACAACAAATCTAGTCACTGATTTTACAAAAAATAATGCTGCCTACGATTCAACTAAAGCAAGCTTTGAACTTGTTGATGGTTATTTGACAGCAGACAGTTGGTACCGTCCAAAAGAAATCCTTGAAGCTGGTACAACTTGGAAAGCGTCAACCGAAAAAGATTTTCGTCCACTTTTGATGTCTTGGTGGCCTGATAAGGATACTCAAGTAGCTTACTTGAATTACATGACTAAGGCTCTTAGCAACGGTGAAGAAACAAAAGATGTCTTTACGATTGAAAATTCTCAAGCTAGCTTGAATGCCGCAGCTCAAATCCTCCAACGTAAGATTGAAGTTAAGATTGCTGCTAATAAGTCAACAGACTGGTTGCGTCAGTCAATCGAGGCTTTTGTTAAAGACCAAGATAAATGGAACATTAATTCTGAATCGCCAGGTAAGGAACACTTCCAAAAAGGTGCGCTTCTTTTTGTGAACAGCGATTCAACTAAATGGGCTAACTCTGATTATCGTAAGCTTAATCAAACGGCGACAAGTTATATTAAAAATCATAAGATTGTTAATGGTAGCGATGGTGGTTATGAATTCTTGCTCTCAAATGACATTGACAACTCTAATCCAGTCGTTCAAGCAGAAATGCTTAACCAATTGTATTACTTTATGAACTGGGGACAAATCGTCTTTGGTGATAAGGACAAGGATGCTCACTTTGATGGTATCCGTGTTGATGCTGTGGATAATGTTAGCGTTGACATGCTTCAATTAGTGTCTTCATACATGAAGGCTGCATACAAGGTTAATGAGTCGGAAGCTCGTGCCCTTGCGAATATCTCTATTCTTGAAGCATGGTCACACAATGACCCATATTATGTGAATGAGCACAACACAGCAGCCCTTTCTATGGACAATGGTCTTCGTTTGTCTATTGTTCATGGATTGACTCGTCCAGTAACTAATAAGGGTACTGGTGCACGTAATGCTTCAATGAAAGACCTTATTAACGGTGGTTATTTCGGTCTCTCAAACCGTGCAGAAGTCACTTCATATGATCAACTTGGTTTTGCAACCTACCTCTTTGTTCGTGCACATGACTCAGAAGTTCAAACGGTTATCGCAGACATTATCAGTAAAAAAATTGATCCTACAACAGATGGTTTCACTTTCACATTAGATCAATTGAAACAAGCTTTCGATATTTATAATGCTGATATGTTGAAAGTTGATAAGGAATATACGCATTCAAATATTCCTGCTGCCTATGCTTTGATGCTTCAAACAATGGGTGCGGCAACACGTGTTTATTATGGAGATTTGTATACTGATAATGGTCAATACATGGCTAAGAAATCACCATACTTTGATCAAATCACAACTCTTCTTAAAGCGCGTCCTAAGTATGTAGCTGGTGGTCAAACATCTTATATCCACAACCTTGCTGGTGATGGGGTATCATCTGCTAAAGACAATAAAGAAGTTCTTGTCTCTGTCCGTTATGGTCAAGATTTGATGTCTAAGACAGATACAGAAGGTGGAAAATACGGTCGCAATTCAGGTATGTTGACCCTTATTGCTAATAACCCGGATTTGAAATTAGCAGATGGTGAAACTATTACTGTAAATATGGGTGCAGCTCACAAGAACCAAGCCTACCGTCCACTCTTGCTTGGTACGGATAAAGGTATCGTGTCATCATTGAATGATTCAGATACTAAGGTTGTTAAATATACAGATGCACAAGGAAATCTTGTCTTCACAGCTGATGAAATCAAAGGCTTTAAGACTGTTGATATGAGTGGTTACCTTTCAGTTTGGGTACCAGTAGGTGCGACTGAAGATCAAAACGTTCTTGCTAAACCATCAACAAAAGCCTATAAAGAAGGGGATAAGGTTTATAGCTCTTCTGCAGCACTTGAAGCACAAGTGATTTACGAAGGCTTCTCAAACTTCCAAGACTTTGTCAAAGAGGATAGTCAATACACTAACAAATTGATTGCAGCTAACGCAGACCTCTTCAAGTCATGGGGTATTACGTCATTTGAGATTGCACCTCAATATGTCTCATCTAAGGATGGCACTTTCCTTGATTCTATTATTGAAAATGGTTATGCCTTCACAGACCGTTATGACTTTGCTATGAGCAAAAACAATAAATACGGTTCAAAAGAAGATCTTCGTGATGCTCTCAAGGCTCTTCACAAACAAGGGATTCAAGTCATTGCTGACTGGGTTCCAGACCAATTGTATACTCTCCCAGGTAAAGAAGTAGTGACAGCTACTCGTACAGATACGCATGGTAAGGTGCTTGATGATACTAGCTTGGTTAATAAACTCTATGTGACAAATACCAAGTCATCAGGTAATGATTTCCAAGCCCAGTACGGTGGTGCCTTCCTCGACAAACTTCAAAAACTTTATCCAGAAATCTTCAAAGAAGTTATGGAAGCGTCTGGTAAGACAATTGATCCATCTGTGAAGATTAAACAGTGGGAAGCTAAATACTTTAACGGTACAAACATCCAAAAACGTGGTTCTGACTATGTTCTCAGCGATGGTAAATTGTACTTCACCGTTAACGATAAAGGTACCTTCCTCCCAGCAGTCTTGACTGGTGATACAAAAGCTAAGACTGGTTTTGCCTATGATGGTACAGGTGTAACTTATTACACAACATCAGGTACTCAAGCTAAGAGTCAGTTTGTAACTTATAACGGTAAGCAATACTACTTTAACGATAAGGGTTACCTTGTAACTGGTGAACAAACTATCGATGGTTCTAACTATTTCTTCTTGCCAAATGGTGTCATGTTTACTGATGGTGTCAGAAAAAATGCCAAAGGTCAATCATTGGTTTATGGTAAGTCAGGTAAATTGACGACTCAAACTGGTTGGAAAGAAGTTACCGTTAAAGATGATAGTGGTAAGGAAGAGAAATTCTACCAATACTTCTTCAAGGGTGGTATCATGGCTACTGGTTTGACTGAAGTAGAAGGTAAGGAAAAATACTTCTATGATAATGGTTACCAAGCTAAAGGTGTCTTCGTTCCTACAAAAGACGGCCATTTAATGTTCTTCTGTGGTGATTCAGGCGAACGTAAGTACTCAGGCTTCTTTGAACAAGATGGTAACTGGTACTACGCCAATGATAAAGGCTATGTTGCTACTGGGTTTACTAAGGTAGGTAAACAAAACCTTTACTTCAATGAAAAAGGTGTTCAAGTTAAGAATCGCTTCTTCCAAGTTGGTGATGCTACATACTATGCAAATAACGAAGGTGACGTTCTTCGTGGTGCTCAAACCATCAATGGAGACGAACTCTACTTTGATGAATCAGGTAAACAAGTTAAAGGTGAGTTCGTGAACAATCCTGATGGTACGACTTCATACTACGATGCAATCACAGGTGTGAAACTTGTTGATACATCACTAGTAGTTGATGGTCAAACCTTTAATGTCGATGCTAAGGGTGTTGTGACTAAGGCACATACACCAGGCTTCTATACTACTGGGGACAACAACTGGTTCTATGCAGACTCATATGGACGTAATGTCACAGGTGCTCAGGTCATCAATGGTCAACACCTCTACTTTGATGCTAATGGTCGCCAAGTTAAGGGTGGCTTCGTAACGAACACTGACGGTAGTCGTTCATTCTACCACTGGAATACCGGTGATAAATTGGTATCAACCTTCTTCACTACCGGTCATGATAGATGGTATTATGCTGATGATAGGGGTAATGTCGTTACAGGAGCTCAAGTTATCAACGGTCAAAAACTCTTCTTTGATACTGATGGTAAGCAGGTTAAAGGTGCTTTCGCAACAAATGCGAATGGTAGTCGCTCATACTACCACTGGAATACTGGTAATAAGTTAGTATCAACCTTCTTCACTAGTGGAGATAACAACTGGTATTATGCAGATGCCAAGGGTGAAGTTGTTGTTGGTGAACAGACGATCAACGGTCAACACCTTTACTTTGACCAAACTGGTAAGCAAGTGAAGGGGGCAACTGCTACGAATCCTGATGGCTCAATCTCTTACTATGATGTTCATACAGGGGAAAAGGCTATTAATCGTTGGGTTAAAATTCCTTCAGGGCAATGGGTATACTTCAACGCTCAAGGAAAAGGCTACGTGTCAAATTAAGAGTAATGAATGAAAGAAGTCAATCACTTTTGTGGTTGCTTTTTTCGTAAAAAATTGTCTAACTTTTATACATTCAGGTCATTTGTCTGGGTAAAAAAGTGGTATAATAACTCTTGCTAAATCTTTATTTTGGAGTACACATGGCTAAGTCAAAAAATACTATTGAAAGTCGGATAGATTACTCGATTCTCCTGCCAGTTCTCATATTGCTACTGGTTGGTTTGGTTTCGATATTTATAGCGACAAATTTTGATTACCCAAAGAATCTTGTGCAAGTCATGTCTCAGCAAGTACTATGGATTTTTCTAGGTTCAGTACTTGCTTTTGTTGTCATGTTATTTAATACAGAGTTTCTTTGGAAGGTAACCCCCTGGCTCTATATTTTCGGTCTGGGGCTTATGGTTCTACCTCTTGTTTTCTATTCTCCTGCTTTGGTTGCCTCAACAGGAGCGAAAAACTGGGTAAGCATTGGATCAGTCACCCTTTTCCAACCATCTGAATTTATGAAGATATCCTACATTCTCTTTCTATCGAGAATAGGTGTTTGGGCTAAGCAAGGTAAGGAAGTGACCAACCTTCAGGATGACTGGTTATTGCTCTTCCAATATGTTGCAGTCACGCTCCCTGTTTTAGGTTTACTAGTTCTTCAAGGAGATATGGGGACGGCCTTAGTCTTTCTGGCTATTTTAGCCGGTATCGTAGTGGTTTCGGGGATATCCTGGCGTATTATCTTGCCGGTAGTTCTAGCTTTTGCAACAGGGTTAGCCTTGTTTGTAATGGTATTTACTACAGATTGGGGTAAGGAAGCCATGCTCAAGATGGGGGTGCAAACCTACCAGATTAACCGTATCTCAGCTTGGTTGGATCCCTTCACTTATGCAGATGGTATCGCCTTTCAACAGACACAAGGGATGATTTCGATTGGTACTGGAGGAATCTATGGTAAAGGCTTTAATCATCTGGAGTTGAACGTACCGGTTCGTGAGAGTGATATGATTTTCACAGTCATTGCGGAAGATTTTGGTTTGGTAGGTGGTGGATTGGTTCTTCTAACCTATCTCTTCCTTATTTACCGCATGCTGCGAGTGACGTTTAAATCTAACAACCGTTTCTATACCTTTATTTCGACAGGCTTTATCATGATGATTGTCTTCCATATTTTTGAAAATATTGGGGCAGCAGTCGGAATTCTTCCTTTGACAGGTATTCCTTTACCCTTTATTTCTCAAGGGGGATCATCGCTCATCTCTAACTTGATTGGTGTTGGTTTGGTGCTTTCAATGGCTTATCAGACTAACCTGAACGAGGAAAATAAAATTCTCCTGGCTATGTCTCGTCGTATGCGTACATCTGGAACTAGTCAAGTGAAACCTGTTTCTAAGAGCAAGTCTAAGAAAAACAAGCCTTCGAAGAGTGTTACCAAGGCCTCTCAAGAATTGGTCAAGGCTAAAGATAAGGTTGATAAGGCTACTGAGAAAATGCGTCAAACCATTTCTCAAAATACGCCGAGCATTCATCAAGGCAAGCGTCGTAAGGGTTCGAAAAAGAAACCGACACGTAAACATTAAGAGAAAGCAAGTTGGTTAATCCAACTTGTTTTTCTTTGAAAAAAAAATTAAGGTCTGTGACCTTTTCTTTGCCCCTGCCTGTGGTATAATAGAAGTCGACTATTTCGAAAAGGGGTTTGCTATGATAGAGACAGCCAAACAGCAAGAACGTGCTATTTTAGTAGGTGTTGAATTGCAAGAAACAGAGCATTTTGACATGTCAATGGAGGAACTTGCCAGTCTTGCCAAAACTGCAGGAGCAGAGGTTGTAGCTAGCTATACCCAAAAACGTGAACGCTATGATAGTAAGTCTTTCGTAGGTTCAGGAAAATTAGAAGAAATCAAGGCCATGGTGGATGCGGATGAGATTACTACAGTCATTGTCAATAACCGTTTAACGCCTCGTCAAAATACCAATCTTGAAGCAGCATTTGGCGTAAAAGTTATTGATCGTATGCAATTAATTTTGGATATCTTTGCCATGAGGGCTAGAAGCCATGAAGGGAAACTTCAGGTTCACCTAGCTCAACTTAAATACATGTTGCCCCGTTTGGCTGGTCAGGGTATTATGCTCAGCCGTCAAGCAGGGGGCATTGGTAGCCGTGGACCTGGTGAAAGTCAGTTGGAACTCAATCGTCGTTCGATTCGTAACCAGATTGCTGATATTGAACGCCAGTTAAAAATTGTTGAGAAGAACCGAGAAACCATTCGCGAAAAGCGTGTTGATTCAACTACCTTTAAAATTGGTTTGATTGGTTATACCAATGCTGGGAAATCAACGATTATGAACCTTATGACGTATGATAAGCAATATGAGGCTAATGAACTTTTCGCGACCTTGGATGCAACGACTAAGAAAATTTACTTAAAGGATCAGTTTCAAGTGACCTTGACGGATACGGTTGGTTTTATCCAGGACTTGCCAACAGAATTGGTTGCTGCCTTTAAGTCAACACTTGAAGAAAGTCGTAATGTGGACCTTCTTTTGCATGTCATTGATGCGAGTGATCCTAATCACGAAGAGCATGAGAAGGTGGTCTTAGACATTCTCAAAGACTTAGACATGACTGATATCCCTCGTCTAGCAATCTACAATAAGATGGATGTAGCTGATAACCTAGTAGCAACAGTCTTTCCAAATGTTCGTCTCTCAGCACGTGACAAGGGAAGTCGTGAGGCACTCAGAAGACTCTTGATTGACGAAATTCAACAGATTTTTGAACCTTTTAGTATTAAGGTGCATCAGGATCAAGCTTATAAACTTTATCAGTTGAGTCAATTAGCCTTGCTAGATAGCTACACTTTTGAGACAGAAGTGGAAGAAATTACAGGTTATATTTCACCGAAAAATAAATGGAAATTGGAAGAATTTTATGACTGATTATATGGATTTAGCTTTAAAATATGGTGGTTTTACAAGTTTAGATAAGGTCTATTTGGAAAATACCTTGTCAGACCTTTCGGACAGTCAAAAATTGGCTTTCATTACGCCACCACCAAGCGTGATTAATGCTTATTTTGCAGAGATTTACCAAAAACAATCTCCTGAAGCAGCGACGGATTACTACTTGGACCTTTCAAAAGAGTTGAACCTCTTTAATTCTGCACCATCTTTTGATGAGTACAAGCCTTTTATTCGTCTCAATCTGTCAGGAAAATCTTATGGTTTTTGCTTTGAAAATGCTGATGAGGTGGCCTTAGTCTTTGCCGAGCATTTAGAGGTTCCAACGGCTAGCATTTTGTTTGAGCTTGCTCAAGTTTTCCCGCAGTATAAGGTTTATCTTGAAGGCACTCAAATTAAGATGACCAAGGTTGATTTTGACGAAGAAGTATTGGAAGAGTTAACACCTGAGACACAGTTACTTAGTCGTGTAACTAAGTTGAAAGGGAATGTCATTAAGTTGGCTAGCTTCAATCAAGATGAATTAGTGGAACTTTTGTCTCAATATAAAGGGCAAACCGTTTATTATGGCTTTGCTCAGCGTGAATGCTTGGCTTATATTGTCCAGAAATAAGAAGAACGATAGATAGAAAGTATAGGAAGTCATGGAATTACAATTTTTAGGGACGGGTGCCGGGCAGCCCTCCAAGGCCCGTAACGTGTCGAGTCTGGTTCTGAAGTTACTCGATGAAATCAATGAGGTCTGGATGTTTGACTGTGGAGAAGGTACCCAACGTCAGATTTTAGAAACAACAATCAGACCTCGTAAAGTTAAAAAAATCTTTATCACACATATGCATGGAGACCATATCTTTGGCCTACCTGGTTTCTTGGCTAGCCGTTCCTTCCAATCTAGTGAAGAACAAACAGATTTAGAGGTTTATGGTCCAGTTGGTATTAAACAATACGTTATGACCAGTCTTCGTACCTCTGGGACACGCCTCCCTTACCATGTACATTTTAAGGAAATTGATGAGCATAAGCTAGGCTTGGTTATGGAAAATGACAAATTCGCTGTTTATGCAGATAAGTTGGATCATACCATTTTTTGTATTGGTTACCGTGTGGTTCAAAAGGATCTTGAAGGAACCTTGGATGCTGAGGCCCTTAAAGCAGCAGGTGTGCCATTTGGTCCTCTTTTTGGTCAAATTAAGAATGGGCAAGATGTGGTTCTTGAAGATGGAACTAAAATCATTGCCAAGGACTTTATTTCCGCACCTAAGAAAGGTAAGGTTATTACTATCTTAGGTGATACTCGTAAGACGAATGCCAGTGTTCGTCTTGGCTTGGGAGCAGATGTCTTGGTGCACGAGTCTACTTATGGTAAGGGCGATGAAAAAATTGCCAAGAGCCATGGGCATTCAACCAACATGCAAGCAGCACAAGTCGCTAAGGATGCGTCAGCTAAACGTCTTCTTCTAAATCACGTATCAGCTCGTTTCTTGGGGCGTGATATCGGTAAGATGGCAGCAGATGCCAAAACGATTTTCGAAAACACCCACATCGTTCGTGACTTAGAAGAGGTAGAGATTTAATGGCTAAACAACGTATTATCGCTATTACTGGTGCTTCAGGAGGGCTTGCACAAGAAATTGTCAAGCAGCTCTCACCCAGTGATGGCATTATTCTCTTAGGACGAGATAAGGATAAACTTGAGAAATGTTATCGTCATGTGGAAAATAAAACCTGCCTTGCCATTGACCTTAGAGACGACAATGCCATTAAAAAAATGGTAGATTATCTCTATCAACGATTTGGACGTATTGACGTCTTTATCAATAATGCTGGTTTCGGTGAATTCAAGTCTTATGATCATTACACTAGCCAAGAGATCCGTGATATGTTTGATATCAATACCTTTGCGACGATGACCTTTTCACGTCTGATGGCTGAGAAAATGGTGGAGCAAGGCCGTGGTCATATCATCAATATTGCCAGTATGGCGGGAAAAATTGCGACAGCCAACTCAAGTGTCTATGCAGCGACAAAGTTTGCTGTGATTGGCTTCTCAGATGCCCTTCGTCTAGAGCTTGCTGATAAGGGAGTCTATGTGACAACAGTCAATCCTGGTCCAATTGAGACATCTTTCTTCGATCAAGCTGATCCTTCTGGAGCCTATCTTGAGAGTGTTAAGAAGTTTGTCCTCAGTCCTAAATACGTGGCTAAAAAGATTATCCGTATTCTGGGGAAAAACAAACGTGAAGTCAATCTACCACGACTCTTAGCGGCTGCGCACAAAGGATATACGCTATTTCCACGCATCTCGGACAAACTAGCTACCAATGTGTTTAACTACAAATAGGGGAATGCTAGATGGCAGTCAATATTCAAGTCTATTTAGAAACCATCCGGAAACCCGGAGGACAGGTATAATACGCCTTACAGGACAACCGCTTCAAGGGCCAAGAAGGCTGGCGAGAGTCTATGCTTCAGATGGAGCTGGCAGTCTGCCAAGAGTCCCCTTATCGGGATATCGCCCTCTTCCAGCACTATAGGTTAAAAAGGAGTTAAGATGTTAAATTATAAAAAAGAGATTCCAGAGATGACAGACCTACTCGCACTGTACAGTTCAGTCGGCTGGACCAATTATACTAACAATCCAACCATGTTGGAAGAAGCTGTCAAAGCCAGTCTCTGGCAGTTGGCAGTCTATGATGAGGAAGAGTTAGTAGCCTATATTCGCTTAGTAGGAGATGGCCACTCTGTCATTTTTGTACAGGACCTCTTGGTGCGACCAGATCACCAACGCCAAGGGATCGGAAAGAAACTCTTAGAAGAGGCTTTAGCAACTTTCCCCAATGTCTATCAAAGGCTCCTTGCAACTGATCGTAGCGAGAAAAATTTAGCCTTTTACCAATCCTTGGGCTTTGTCGAACTCTCAGAGCAAGCTTGTACAGGGATGATTTATAAATATTGATGAAAAGGATTTCCAAATAGGGAATCTTTTTCTTGTTTTTCCTAATATTACTTGAAAATGATAGTAGAATAGACCTAGATAAAAAGAAGAGAAGAATATTTGAGAAAACATAAGTCAAATAAGGAGCAATACCTAGTTTTTTATTTTGACTAGAAAAGCAGAGCTTTATTGGAAATGTAGCACGAGTCGAAGCACCTTTCGATGTTTTCCATTCTCTTTTTAGGAAACTTAGGCTTCTATCCACTATGATAAATTTATTCATGTTATAATAGGTAGACTAGATGACAGGGAGAAAATATAAAAACATGATTACATCAACGTATGATTGGAAAATAAATACAAAAGAGCCAGATGCTGGCTTTTTTAAACTTGCCAAAGAACATGGGCTGGCAGAAACAGCAGCCAAGATTGCTTATGAACGTGGCGTGACGACAGAAGAGGCCCTTGAAGACTTTCTTAAGGCTGATCTATCACACCTTCATGACCCTTATCTTCTTCATGATATGGATAAGGCAGTTGCTAGAATTCGTCAAGCCATTGAAAATTATGAGCAAATCTTAGTTTATGGAGATTATGATGCGGATGGTATGACGTCAGCCTCGATTGTCAAGGAAGCTCTTGAAATGATGGGCGCTGAGGCTCGAGTCTATTTGCCTAACCGTTTCACAGATGGTTATGGGCCAAACGAAAGTGTCTACAAGTACTTCATTGAGCAGGAAGGCATTTCACTCATTGTTACAGTGGATAATGGAGTAGCGGGTAATGAGGCTATTGCTTATGCGCAAGAGCAAGGTGTGGACGTTATCGTTACAGACCATCATAGTATGCCGGCACAGCTTCCAGATGCCTATGCCATTGTCCATCCAGAGCATCCGGATGCCGATTATCCTTTTAAATATTTGGCAGGATGTGGTGTAGCTTTCAAATTGGCAACTGCCCTCCTTGAAACTATTCCTACAGAGATGTTGGACTTGGTAGCCATTGGTACCATTGCCGATATGGTTAGCCTTACGGATGAAAATCGTATTATGGTCAAGGTCGGGCTGGAAATTCTCAAGACTACTGAGCGAATTGGGCTTCAAGAATTGCTCCGCATTTCAGATGTGGATCCAACAACGATTTCCGAAGAAACGGTAGGTTTTAAACTGGCTCCTCAACTCAATGCCTTGGGACGCTTAGATGATCCAAATCCAGCCATTGAACTGTTGACCGGATTTGACGATGAGGAAGCACAAGCCATTGCTCTGGAAATCAATGCTAAAAATGAAGAACGTAAGGAAGTTGTTCAAAAAATCTTTGATGAAGCTATGACCATGGTAGACTTGGACAAACCAGTTCAGGTTTTGGCCAAGGAAGGTTGGCATCCTGGTGTCCTCGGTATTGTGGCTGGGCGCATCATGGAGCAAATCAGCCAGACAGTAGTGGTTTTGAATATTGAAGATGGCTTGGCAAAGGGTTCAGCCCGTAGTTTGGAATCTATCAATATCTTCCATGCCCTTGATGATCACCGAGATATCTTTACTGCTTTTGGAGGACACGCTGGAGCCGCTGGGATGACCCTTCCGAAGGAAAATCTTGGTCAACTCTCAGATATTTTGTGTCATTATGTCTATGATAATGACATTGATACAAGTGCCAAAAATACGCTTAATTTAGACGAGGAGCTCCAACTCAGCGAGCTTAGCTTGGATACCATTAAGAGCCTTGAAAAACTAGCACCTTTTGGTATGGATAATAAAAAGCCAGTCTTTTGGCTACATGATATTACCGTTACTCAAGCTAGGACAATGGGACAAAATGGGGCTCATCTTAAGTTTAAGGTTAAGCAAGGTAAGGACAGCTTTGACGTTGTCGCTTTTAATAAAGGTAATCTACTTCAAGAATTTCAACAGGCTCAGGGTCTGGAATTGGCAGTGACCTTGTCTGTTAATGTTTGGAATGGACAGACAACGCTACAGCTTATGCTAGAAGATGTACGTGTGGATGGTGTTCAATTATTTGATTTCCGCTCAAAAAATATGGCACTACCTGAGGGCCTACCAACGGTAGAAGAAGCAGCAGACACAGAGCCTGCGGTTGTCCTCAACACCCTACCTGAATCAGCGACAGAATTAAAAGAGTGGTTTGAAGGTAAAGATTTCCAGGCTATCTATTTTAAAAATAGCATTAAGGAAGCCTATTATCTGACAGGTTATGGAACTAGAGAGCAATTTGCAAGGCTCTATAAAACCATTTACCAATTCCCAGAATTCGATGTCCGCTATAAACTGGATGAACTCAGTCATTACCTTAAAATCGACAAGATTCTCCTGATTAAGATGATTCAAATCTTTGATGAATTGGATTTTGTGACTATTGATAATGGTGTTATGACAGTCAATAAAGAAGCTGAGAAACGCGAGATTGAGGACAGTCAGATTTTCCAAGATCTGAAACGACTCGTTAAGTTCCAAGAACTCATGGCTTTGGGAACACCACAGGAAATTTATGATTGGCTGTATAAGTAGGGGAGTCTGAATTCAAAGGATTCGTCTCGAAATGAGGGTCAGCATTTTCTAAATTTACTATTTCATGCTATAATGATATGTAAATATTTTTTTGGCGAAAAGCCTATAGGAAGAACAAATGAAATTAGAAGATTATATTGCATCTATTGAAAACTACCCTAAAGAAGGGGTTACTTTCCGTGATATTAGTCCTTTGATGGCTGATGGAAATGCTTATAGCTATGCTATCCGTGAAATCGTTCAGTATGCGACTGATAAGAAGATTGACATGATTGTTGGTCCTGAAGCGCGTGGTTTCATCGTTGGTTGTCCAGTTGCTTTTGAACTTGGTATTGGTTTTGCTCCTGTTCGTAAACCTGGTAAATTGCCACGTGAAGTGATTTCAGCCGATTACGAAAAAGAGTATGGTGTCGATACACTTTGTATGCATGCCGATGCAATCAAGCCAGGCCAACGTGTACTTATCGTAGATGACCTTTTGGCAACTGGTGGTACCGTTAAAGCTACAATTGAAATGATTGAGCGCCTAGGTGGTGTCGTTGCTGGTTGTGCTTTCTTGATTGAGCTTGATGGTCTTAATGGACGTGATGCTATCGAAGGTTACGATACTAAAGTATTGATGAACTTC
Source organism: Streptococcus sp. HMSC068F04 (assembly GCF_001837455.1). Taxonomy (NCBI): domain Bacteria; kingdom Bacillati; phylum Bacillota; class Bacilli; order Lactobacillales; family Streptococcaceae; genus Streptococcus; species Streptococcus sp. HMSC068F04. The sequence continues at coordinate 46,013 of NZ_KV832518.1, read as the reverse complement.
CCAGGATAAATCTATCTATGAATTAACAAAAGGCCTTAGGGCCTTTTTAACTCTTTTAAAACAAAGGTGGCCTCTAAATATAGTTTAAAGCTATAGCTAACTAGAGAAAATATATATTTGATAACAATACCTCCCCGGTTTATAATATGAAGATAGAATAAATAAGGATGGAGATATTGTTATGCCTATAAAACTTGATAATAAGTTACCAGCTCTTGATGTATTGCGTTCGGAAAATGTCTTCATCATGGATGAGAACAGAGCTAGTAGCCAGGATATTCGACCAATGGAGGTCTTAATCCTTAACCTTATGCCTACTAAAGAAGTTACGGAAACTCAATTACTACGTCTTTTGGCCAATACGCCACTTCAAATTAACGTCGAGTTTCTTTATATGGCTAGTCATAAGTCAAAAAATACCCATGCTGAACATATGGAAACTTTTTATAAGACTTTTGATGAAATTAAGCATAAGTATTATGATGGTCTCATCGTAACAGGAGCTCCTGTTGAGCAAATGCCTTTTGAAGAAGTTGATTATTGGCAAGAATTGACACAGGTTTTTGACTGGTCTAAAAAGCATGTCTATTCAACCCTTCATCTGTGTTGGGGAGCTCAAGCAGGTCTCTATTATAAGCATGGAGTCGACAAGGTCCCTTTGTCAGAGAAACTATCTGGTATCTATAAACAAACGGTTGACATGCCTGAAAACTTCCTTATGAATGGCTTTGATGATAGCTTTGTGTCACCACACTCTCGCTATACTGAGGTTACGCTCGAGGATATTAAAAACAAGACGGATTTAGATATTGTTGTGTCAGGACCAGAGGTCGGTTTATCCATCTTAGCAAGTAAGAATCTTCGTGAAGTATATAGTTTCGGTCATTTTGAATATGACCGTGATACTCTTGCCAGAGAATATCGAAGAGATTTGGATGCAGGGATTAATCCAGACGTACCAGCAAACTATTTCCCAGACGATGATCCAAGTCAGGAGCCTAAACTGCGTTGGAACCTTGCGGCATCTGCCTTCTTTAGCAATTGGATTAATTATGCGGTATATCAAGAAACACCTTATCGTTTAGAAGAGTTGGAAGACGATTTTTCATTCTACGGTTATTTGTAGTAGACAGTCTCAAAAGATTTATGTGAGCGCATAAAGACTTTTTGGGGTGTCTAGCTACTCTGAAAGGTAAATATGAGTTTTTTTGAACAGTATCGATCAGGCAATCTGGTCCTTCCTAATGCTTTATTTTTCCACTTTAAGGATATTTTTCCATCTGCGGATGACTTTCTGGTTTGGCAATTTCTCTATCTACAAACGACAACTCAGATTGGAGAAGTGGCTTCTAGTCAGATAGCGCAAGCAACTGGAAAGACACCAACAGAGGTTAATAAAAGTATTACGACATTGACTGAGGCTGGGCTCCTTGATTTCACGACTATCAAGGTTAATAATGAAATTGAGATGGTTGTAGATGCTTCACCTGCCTTGGCAGTTTTGGATAAGTTAGTGAGCAATGAAAAGACAACGACGGGGCCTGTAGTAGGTCAGCCAACAAATACACAGCTCATCAAGCAATTAACAGATGAGTTAGAACAAGCTTTGGGAATCTTGAATCCTATGGTTATCGAAGATTTAAACAAGGAAATTCAAGAAGAACATACTGATCCCGAACTTATCCGTGAGGCTTTGAAAGAAGCAGTATTTAACCGCAAGACAAATTGGAATTACATCAAAGGGGTTCTGCGTAACTGGAAATTGAGTGGTATTACGACGAAAATTCAAGTTGAAGAGCGACGTTTGGAGCATCAAGGTAAGAAGCACCATCACCAAGTTTCGGATGACTTCAAAACAGGTATGGATGCAGCCCGTCAATTATGGGGTGGCCAATAATGTTAGGAAGAAAACGTGTTAATGAGGCTCTAGCTCTCATGGGGGAGATGTTTCCCAATGCTCATGGAGAGTTGGAGTGGGAAACTCCTTTCCAACTATTAGTTGCTGTTATTTTATCGGCACAGACAACTGATAAGGCTGTTAACAAGATTACACCGGGCTTGTGGGCGCGTTATCCAGAAATTGAGGATTTGGCTTCGGCTAATCTTGATGATGTTGAAATGTGTTTGCGAACAATCGGTCTTTATAAGAATAAGGCAAAGAACATCATCAAGACTGCTAGAGCTGTTTTAATGAATTTTGATGGACAGGTTCCGAAAACGCATAAGGAATTGGAAAGTCTACCTGGTGTGGGACGAAAAACAGCTAACGTAGTATTGGCTGAAGTCTATGGAATCCCTTCTATTGCTGTAGATACGCATGTCTCACGTGTATCTAAGAGGCTAAATATCGTGCCAGAGGATGCTAGTGTAGAGGAAATTGAAGCAGAACTGATGAAGAAAATCCCAAAGAGGGATTGGATTATCAGTCATCACCGTATGATTTTCTTTGGACGTTATCATTGCTTGGCTAAGAATCCTAAATGCCAGACATGTCCTCTTCAAAGTTATTGTAAGTATTATAAAGAAACAACCAAGAAATAAGCTGGAGAATGTGACTTTCTTCGGCTTTTTACAGCTGTAAGAATTTGTTACAAACTAGTAACTTGACAAAAGTCTCAGGCTTTAAGAAAATAGAAGAAACGATTTAGAAGCAGGAGCGATATAGTGAATGGCTGAATTCAGTAATGAAGAGTATCTGAGAGCCTTAGCTGATAATGGTGATAGAGAAGCAGCCAAAGAATATGAGCAAGCTTTGGATAATCGTATTTTTCAGTTGCAGATTTCATTGGCTCAAACGAGTGATCCGCAGGGTCGTAGGGAAGTGCAAAAACTCTTGGAACAAGAGGAAAAGAAAAAAAGGGACTACTTTCAAGAAAAAGAGGAAAAAGCTGTGAGCGAATTTAGACGTCGTAAAAATGAAACTACAAAGGGAAGAAAAGTTTCGAGTTTTGATAAACTCAAAGATCCTAAAATCATTAGATGGGTAATTGGAGTTGTTGCAGTACTTGCAGTGGTTATTCCTGTGGTTACCTTGATGTGGTATAGTAATAACCAAAAAGAGAGTGTAACAAATCCATGGAAAAATGGTCAGTTAGCTAAAAGTAAGGAACAAGCAGCAGCATCATCAGATAATCAATCTTCTCAAGTTGATACCTCATCCTTGTCTGACCAGCAGTTGGAAGACTGGGTGGTTTCTACCTATGCTAAAGAACAAGGGTCAACAGGAGAAAATTATAAGAATCTAGGTTGGAATGTTTATTCATGGACGGATGATGATGATAACCTAGTTTATGCTCAACTTTATGATGCCTATGGTAATGATGTTCTTCTTTTCCGTGTAGATAAGAAGGGACAACTCGAAGCCTATGGTGGTATTGACGGTTCAAGCGATTCTTGGGACGTCGTTTCAAAAACATATACAACCGATTAATGAAACCATATAAAACACCTGATAATGGTGGTTGAGACTGTCTTTTGACAGTCTTTTTTGGTATAATTTTAAGTAATCGTGTATACAATTAAAAAGCCGACTGAGAAGATTTGGAGATGATAGTTCTGCAGAACTTTTTTAATGTCTTCAGGTTTTCAAGGCTAGCTTAAATAAAGGAGAGTTGTCGTGTCAGACTATTTATCGGTCACATCCTTAACCAAATATTTGAAAATGAAATTTGACCGTGATCCTTATTTAGAGAGGGTATATTTGACGGGGCAGGTTTCCAATTTTCGTCGACGTCCGAGTCACCAATATTTTTCGCTAAAGGATGAAGGGGCTGTTATTCAGGCGACGATTTGGGCTGGAGTTTTCAAAAAACTTGGTTTTGAACTCGAAGAAGGGATGAAAATCAATGTCGTCGGTCGGGTTCAGATTTATGAACCTAGTGGTTCTTATTCCATTATTATCGAGAAGGCAGAGCCAGATGGTATTGGTGCTTTGGCCATCCAGTTTGAACAGCTTCGTAAAAAATTGACTGCAGAAGGCTACTTTGATGATCGTCATAAGCAAGCTCTGCCTAATTTTGTCAAAAAAATAGGGGTTGTCACTAGTCCTAGCGGTGCGGTTATTCGAGATATTATTACGACCGTTAGTCGTCGTTTTCCTGGGGTAGAAATCTTACTTTTCCCTACCAAGGTTCAAGGTGAAGGAGCTGCACAGGAAATTGCTGAAAATATTCAAAAAGCCAATCAAAGGGATGATCTAGATTTACTTATCGTTGGCCGTGGTGGAGGTTCTATTGAAGATCTCTGGGCTTTTAACGAGGAAATTGTAGTTCAGTCGATTTTTGAGAGTAGTCTCCCTGTGATTTCAAGCGTTGGTCACGAAACAGATACAACTTTGGCTGACTTTGTTGCAGATCGTAGGGCTGCTACGCCTACAGCAGCGGCAGAACTTGCTACTCCGGTATCAAAGGCTGATACCTTGGTTTGGATTCGTGAAAGACAAAATAGAGCCTATCAAGCCTGTTTGAGACGTATACAATATAACCAGGAACGCTTGGCCAAATTGTCACAATCTGTTGTCTTTAGGCAACCTGAGCGCCTTTACGATGGTTATCTACAAAAGTTGGATCGACTAACAACAAGGCTTGAAACATTCATGAGTCAAGATTTCGAACGCAAACAAAAAGAAGCGCAACTTTTGAGACAACGATTACAAGGCTTAAATCTTCTAACTAGTGTTCAGAACTACCAAGACCGTCGAGAGTCTTTGCAACGTTTATTGGTGACTACAACCAAGAATACTATTAATGGTAAGCGTGTGAGATTAGAAAAGGCACAGGATGCCTTATTGTCTCTAGATACTAGCCGTATTGTTGCAAGGGGCTATGCCATTGTCAAGAAAGATGATAAACCTTTAACAAGTACCAGGAATATTACCGAAGGTGATCAATTAACCGTCCAAATGAGAGATGGAGAACTAGAAGTAGAGGTGAAAAATGTCAACTAAAAAAACATTTGAGGAAAATTTACAGGACTTAGAAGCTATCGTCACGAAGCTCGAAACAGGTGATGTTGCTCTTGAGGATGCTATTGCTGAGTTCCAAAAAGGTATGGCCTTGTCTAAAGATTTGCAGAAGACCTTGGAAGATGCTGAAAAAACACTAGTTAAGGTCATGCAAGCAGATGGTACAGAAACGGAAATGGATGCCTAATGAGCAAGCTAAATAAAATTGATGCGGCTATCCGTGATTACTACCAAAAAAAGAATCTTCCTGTATCGAGTGATTTAATCACTGCCATCCTTTATTCAGTTGATAGTGGAGGCAAGCGTATTCGTCCACTGATTTTCTTAAATTTACTTGAAGGATTTGGTTTAGAGCTTACTCCTAGTCATTTCGATGTCGCAGCAAGTCTTGAAATGATTCATACTGGAAGTTTGATTCACGACGATCTGCCGGCCATGGATGATGATGATTACCGTCGAGGACGTTTAACCAACCATAAGAAATTCGATGAAGCAACGGCAATCTTGGCTGGAGATTCTCTCTTTTTGGATCCATTTGACCTCCTGGCTCAAACAGAGCTATCAGCAGAAATTCGAGTTCAATTGATTCAAGCATTGTCTCATTCTTCAGGTACCTTCGGTATGGTTGGTGGTCAGATGCTGGATATGAAGGGTGAAGGTCAGGAACTTGATTTATCGCAACTGGCTAAGATTCATGAGCATAAGACAGGTAAGCTTTTAACCTTTCCTTTTGTGGCGGCTGGTATTGTTGCTCAAAAAGATCAACAGGTCTTGGAAAACCTTCAAGAAGCTGGTCGCTTGATTGGTCTTGCCTTTCAAGTACGTGATGATATTTTGGATGTGACTGCTGATTTCGAAGAACTTGGGAAGACACCTGGAAAAGATGTAGTTGCTGGGAAATCAACCTATCCTGCTCTGCTTGGTCTGGAAAAATCACATGCTATCCTAGAGGAATCACTTGATAAAGCTGAGGCTATTTTCCAAAATCTAGCTGAAACTCAAGGTTTCAAGAAAGACAGTATTATAGAAATCATAGAAAGGTTACGACTCCATGCCTAAGGAAAGAGTAGACGTTTTGGCTTATAAACAAGGCCTTTTTGAAACACGAGAACAAGCTAAACGTGGCGTTATGGCTGGTTTAGTTGTTAATGTTATCAATGGTGAACGTTACGATAAACCCGGTGAAAAAATCGACGACGGTACAGAGTTGAAGCTTAAAGGAGAAAAAATCAAGTATGTGAGCCGTGGAGGACTCAAACTTGAAAAAGCTTTGGAAGTATTCAAACTGTCAGTTGAAGGCATGACGACCATCGATATCGGAGCTTCAACAGGTGGGTTTACTGATGTTATGCTTCAAAATGGGGCTAAACTGGTTTATGCTGTGGATGTCGGTACCAATCAGTTGGTTTGGAAATTGCGTCAAGATGAGCGTGTTCGTTCCATGGAGCAATATAATTTCCGTTATGCTGAACCTATTGATTTTACAGAAGGACTACCGTCTTTTGCATCAATTGATGTCAGCTTCATCTCTCTTAATCTGATTCTGCCGGCGCTGGCTAAGATATTGGTTGATGGAGGGCAAGTTGTTGCTCTTGTGAAACCCCAATTTGAGGCGGGCCGTGAACAAATTGGGAAAAACGGGATTGTCCGTGAGAGCAGTGTTCATGAAAAAGTGTTAGAAACAGTGACAGCTTTTGCGGTTGACTATGGCTTTTCAGTTAAGGGACTGGACTTTTCACCTATCCAAGGTGGTCATGGTAATATTGAGTTTCTCGCACACTTGGAGAAGACAAATTCTTCTCAAAATGATGCTCAAACCTCTATTAAGGAAGTTGTAGCACAAGCACATAAGGAGTTTAAAAAGAATGAAGAAGAATGATCGTTTGGAGTTAATCCGAAAGATTGTCCAAGAAAATAAAATTACGACTCAGGGAGAATTGGTAAAATTACTCCAAAATGAGGGATTAAAGGCTACTCAAGCGACCGTATCGCGTGATATCAATGAAATTGGTATTACCAAGGTACCAACTGAAGACGGTTCATACATCTATGGGCTCTCAACTGCTCCTAGACGAGTAGGTGGAACCTCTGTTGCGACTCGTCGCTTGTTGCGTGTTGATCGTCAACATGCCTTTATGAATATCGTTGTTCAACCTGGGACTAGCCGCCTCATCAAGAAGATTCTTTTGGATGAGTACAAGCATTTGATTTTTAGTGTCATTGCTGACGATGATACCCTCTTTTTAGTGGCTCAGTCAGAGTTAGCAGCCATCGAACTACAGGGGCAAATCATTAAGTGGGTTGAAGAATAGGAGGGCCTATGCTTCTCGAAATTACGATAAAGAATTTCGCAATTATTGAAGAGATTTCTCTAAACTTTGAGAATGGTATGACCGTCCTTACTGGTGAAACAGGTGCTGGTAAGTCCATTATTATAGATGCCATGAATCTTATGTTGGGCGCACGTGCTTCTAGCGAAGTCGTCCGTCATTCGGCACCTAAGGCTGAAATTCAGGGCTTCTTTTCAATCGAACAAAATCCTGCCTTGATTAGTATCTTGGAAGATAATGGGATTCCTGTTGAGGATGAATTGATTATCCGTCGTGAAATCTTCCAAAATGGTAGAAGTGTTAGTCGTATCAATGGACAGATGGTCAATTTAACAACGCTTAAAGCTGTTGGGCACTTCTTGGTAGATATCCATGGACAGCATGATCAGGAAGAGCTTATGAAACCTGCTCTGCATATTACCATGCTTGATGCCTTTGGTGACAAGGAATTTTTCCAAACTAAGAAAGAATACCAAGAGTATTTTGACCGCTATCGTGAGTTAAGAAAAGCCGTTCTTGAAAAGCAGAAAAATGAGCAAGAGCATAAGGCTCGAATTGAAATGCTAGCTTTTCAGATTGCAGAAATTGAAGCAGTCTCTCTAAAATCAGGAGAGGATTTGGCATTGATGAAGGAGCGAGACAAACTTCTTAATCATAAGCAGATTGCTGATACCTTAACGAATGCCTATGTCATGCTGGATAATGAAGAATTTTCAAGCCTTTCAAATGTCCGTTCTGCCATGAACGACCTCCAGTCTCTTGAAGAATATGACTCTGATTACAAAGAACTCTCTGGAAATCTATCAGAAGCCTATTATGTTCTAGAAGATGTCACTAAACAACTTGGTGACCTTTTGGATAATTTGGACTTTGATGCTGGGCGTTTACAAGAGATTGAACACCGCTTAGATACCATTAATGCAATTACTCGTAAATATGGTGGAACTGTTGATGATGTCTTAGATTATCTGGAAAATTCAAGTAAAGAGTACAATCTTCTGACTGGCAATTCCAGTTCGTCAGATGCCATGGAACAAGAGCTTAAGCAACTTGAAAAAGACCTGCTGGCGTCTGCAGAGACCCTACAAACGGCACGCCATCAAATTGCTACAGCCCTTGAAGCTGAGATTAAGAACGAGTTATGCGACCTTTACATGGATAAGGCTGATTTTAAAGTTACCTTTACTAAAGGGAAATTTAACCGTGATGGCAATGAGCAGGTTGAGTTTTACATCTCAACCAATCCAGGTGAAGGCTTTAAACCGCTTGTTAAGGTTGCTTCAGGAGGAGAATTATCTCGACTCATGTTAGCGATTAAGTCAGCCTTTGCCCGCAAAGAAGACAAAACAAGTATCGTCTTTGATGAGGTTGATACTGGCGTTTCAGGTCGTGTTGCCCAAGCCATCGCTCAGAAAATTCATAAGATTGGGAGTCATGGTCAGGTTTTGGCTATCAGTCATCTTCCGCAAGTTATTGCAATTGCTGATTATCAGTTCTTTATTTCTAAGGAAAGCGATAATGAGACGACTGTCTCTCGTGTTCGTCTTTTGACACCTGAGGAAAGGGTGCAAGAAATCGCTAAGATGTTAGCAGGAGATAATGTGACAGAGGCTGCCTTGAGCCAAGCAAGAGCCTTGTTAAAGGTGGATGACTCTCTTTAGAAAAAGACTTGGGAAAAGTTTTCCAGTCATGCTATAATAGAATAAAAATTTGTGTTAAGCGAGAAAAATATGAGTAAAATCAGAATTGTAACCGATTCGTCAATCACGATTGAACCAGAATTGGTTGAAAAATATAATATCACTGTTGTTCCATTGTCGGTTATGGTGGACGGTGTCATCTATTCAGATAGTGATCTTCGAGAAGAAGGCCGTTTCTTGGATATGATGAAGCATAGCAAAGAGTTACCAAAGACAAGCCAACCACCAGTAGGTTTGTTTGCTGAGACATATGAAAAGCTTGTCAAAGAAGGTGCAGAACAGATTGTGGCTATCCACATCATGCATACACTCTCTGGGACATGTGAAGCCTCACGTCAAGGCGCTAGCCTTTCAGGAGCAGATGTAACCGTTATCGATTCAGGCTTTACGGATCAGTGCCTTAAGTTTCAGGTTGTTGAAGCAGCCAAATTAGCTGAAGCAGGAGATAGTCTAGATGAGATTGTAGCACGTGTGGAAGAAGTGAAAAGTAAATCTGAACTACATATCGGTGTTTCTACCCTTGAGAATCTTGTCAAAGGTGGTCGTATTGGACGTGTAACAGGTCTACTATCTTCATTGCTCAATATCCGTGTCATTATGGAGTTGAAAGACTATCAGTTGAATACGATTGCGAAGGGTCGTGGTGCTAAGACATTCACAAAATGGTTGGATTCTTATATTAATGGTATCAAGGATAAGGACCGCAAAGTGGCAGAGATTGGTATTTCTTATGCAGGGACACCTGATTTTGCACATGAAATGGCTGAAAAACTTGAGGTTTTGGGCGCTCCGATTTCAATCCTTGAGACTGGTTCCATCATTCAAACGCACACTGGTGAAGGCGCCTTTGCCGTAATGGTTCGTTATGAATAAGTGGAAAGAATCAGAATTAGTTAGAAGCCTCGTAGGCTTCTTCTTGCTTTTTCTCTTATTTATCGGCCTCTTTATTTTTGTAGTTCCTAGTACGCATCAGTCATCAAAAATTGCAGAAAAAATTAAATCTATTAAAAATGAAAAGGTCACCTATGTTGCTATCGGTGATTCCCTTACGCAAGGTGTAGGTGATAGTAGTAATCAAGGGGGCTTCGTTCCTGTTTTGTCTCAGGCCTTAGAGTCAGATTTTGACTGGCAAGTGACCTCTCGCAACTATGGTATCGCAGGGAATACGAGCAATCAAATTCTCAAGAGAGTGCAAGAAAAGAAGGATATTCAAAGAGATCTCAAGAAGGCTAAAGTGATGACTCTGACAGTTGGTGGTAATGATGTAATCCATGTCATTAAGGACAATATCACTAATCTTAATGTAGACACCTTCACTAAGCCAGCTCAGGCCTATCAAAAGAGATTAGGACAGATTATTGAGTTAGCTCGTAAGGATAATAAAACATTGCCAATTTATATTGTTGGTATTTACAATCCTTTTTATCTTAATTTTCCAGAGATGACAGAAATGCAAACTATTGTAGATAATTGGAACCAATCTACTGAAGAAGTGTGCAAGAAGTACGATAATGTCTATTTTGTTCCTGTAAATGATTTGCTTTATAAGGGAATTGACGGTAAGGGCGGTGTTACAAGCTCTGATGATACGTCTCAGTCTAGTAACTCTTCTCAAGGTAGCCTGAATGATGCTCTTTTTGAGGATGATCATTTTCATCCAAATAATACAGGTTATCAAATTATGTCAGATGCCATTTTGAAACGTATTAACCAAACAAAGAAGGAGTGGTCAGGTGAGTAAGATATGGAAGTGGTTATTTTTAGGACTCTTGGCCTTAAATCTAGCCTTAGTAAGTGTTGTGGCCTATAGAATCATGACTCCAGTGGAGACGACGAGTTCTGTATCCCTACCTAAGGGAGCAACTAAAATTGGTAAGTATAGTATGACAAGGGAGGAGCTTGACGCTGCTCTTACGGGCTTTGCCCAAGATTATTCGACCGATAAGATGCGTTTCAAGGTCAAGGTTACTAATTCTAAAATTGTTTTCGAAAGTAGCTATAAGGTTTTAGGTCACTCTGTCCCTCTTTATGTCTACTTTACGCCGGTTGTTAGTGAATCAGGAGCAATTGTACTTCATGTTTCTGAGCTTTCGGCTGGAACCTTGAAACTGCCTGTTTCGGATGCCCTTAAGATGATTAAACGTTCAACTAACCTCCCTGATTACATCGCCATCAATAGTAAGAAGGGAAAGGTTACCTTAAATATTCAGTCTATGAAGAATGAGAAGGGGATTACAGCACGTGCTCAAAGCCTTGATTTGGTTAATGACCGTATCGAATTTGACATCTATAAGACAATAAATTAAAAAGCCTTTACTTTTTGCAAAAAAGCGATTAAATTAGCGTTTATTACTTGACCTCATAGGCCTTTTAGGATAAGATAATACTTGTTCAAGCGCTAAAAAAACTATTCGCTTAGAAATAAATTGGAGGATTGTTACAATGGCTAACAAACAAGATTTGATCGCTAAAGTTGCAGAAGCAACTGAGCTTACTAAAAAAGATTCAGCAGCAGCTGTAGATGCAGTTTTCGCTTCTATCGAAGAATTCCTTGCTGCAGGTGAAAAAGTACAATTGATCGGTTTCGGTAACTTTGAAGTACGCGAACGCGCTGCTCGTCAAGGTCGTAACCCACAAACTGGTGAAGCTATCTCAATCGCAGCTTCTAAAGTTCCTGCATTTAAAGCTGGTAAAGCTCTTAAAGACGCAGTTAAATAATGTAAAAACCCCTAAAATTTTAGGGGTTTTGATTTATATGAAAATAAGTTAAGGAAATCTATGAAAACCATAACAGTGGTATTGATTTTTCTTTTGGTTTTTACTGTTATTAAACTATCAGGTATTGTTGCTATCAGCAAACTGATGAAGCCAAGTGAAAAACAAATCGAAGAAGCTCGTCAGAAACGTCTTCAAGCTGAGAAAGAGGGCAAGGATCCTTTTGAAGACTGGGATGAACGTGACGATGATGGTCTTGTCTAATAAGAGAATCCTCATCAAATAATAAAAAAGTTTGGAAGGTCTTCCAAACTTTTTTTGTAGACTAGTCAATGTAGTGAAGTTTTCCTCGGAAGTCTTCAAGAGTTTCGTAACCTTTTTCTTCCATGATTTCTTTAAGTTCTTTAGTAATACGGTCAAAAACAGCGACACCTTCTTTTTGAAGGGCAGTACCCACTTGTACCATACTTGCACCACAAAGGATGTGTTCAAAGGCATCACGACCAGATTTGACACCACCAGTACCAATAATTTGGATTTCAGGTTTCAGACGTTGGTAGAAAGCGTGAACGTTTGCCAAGGCAGTAGGTTTGATGTAGTCACCACCGATACCACCAAAACCATTCTTAGGTTTGATGACAACAGACTCATCTTCAATGTAAAGGCCATTACCAATTGAGTTCACACAGTTAACAAAGACAAGTGGAAATTGGTTAAACACTGCAGCAGCTTGGTCAAAGTGCACAATATCAAAGTATGGTGGTAATTTCACACCAAGAGGTTTTGTAAAGTAAGAGAAGACTTCAGTAAGGATCTCGGTTGTTGTTTCAAAATCATAGGCAATTTGAGGTTTACCAGGAACGTTAGGGCATGAGAGGTTGAGTTCAACAAGTCCTTCATAGTCGCTTTCTTGAACTTTTTTGAGAATCGTGTGGGTTTCTTCAGGTGAGAGACCAACTAGTGAAAGGAAATGATTTTTGGTATTGGGTTGCTTTTGCAATTCAATCACATAGTCAAGGTAGTATTCAAAACCGTTATTTGGCAAGCCCATTGAGTTGATTGACCCAAGAGGTACATTAACATAACGTGGTTCAGGATTACCAGGGCGGGCTTCAAGTGTCCCTGTTTTTGTGACGAATGAACCTGCAGCTGAAGCCTCGACCTCTGCCAATTCTTCCTTAGTCATACAATGAACACCCGCAGCATTCATAAGACAGTTAGAAAATGTAAACTGACCAACTTTTGTAGCAGTAGAAACCATAAGATCCTCCTTTAAAGATCACAATGTAAAATGTTACTATTTCATCTCATTTTAGCATGAATGAAGGCCTAAAACAAGGAAATAATGGATATGCAAAAGCATCTAAAGTGAATTTCTAATACCCTCGCTTTTGAGACTGACAGGATGCAGTAGAATTTTACAGAATTTTTTGGATTTTGCTAGCTTTTTCAAGGTTTTTTGGGTAGAATAGAAGGAGTAAATGGGTTTAACCCAAAATAAAAAGGAGACATAACTAATGGTAAAATTGGTTTTCGCTCGCCACGGTGAGTCTGAATGGAACAAAGCTAACCTTTTCACAGGTTGGGCTGACGTAGATCTTTCTGAAAAAGGTACTCAACAAGCTATCGACGCTGGTAAATTGATCAAAGAAGCTGGTATCGAATTTGATCAAGCATACACTTCAGTATTGAAACGTGCGATCAAAACAACTAACTTGGCTCTTGAAGCATCTGACCAACTTTGGGTTCCAGTTGAAAAATCATGGCGCTTGAACGAACGTCACTACGGTGGTTTGACTGGTAAAAACAAAGCAGAAGCTGCTGAACAATTTGGTGATGAGCAAGTTCACATCTGGCGTCGTTCATACGATGTTTTGCCTCCAGCAATGGATCGTGATGATGAGCACTCAGCACACACTGATCGTCGTTATGCTTCACTAGACGACTCAGTAATTCCAGATGCTGAAAACTTGAAAGTTACTTTGGAACGTGCCCTTCCATTCTGGGAAGATAAAATCGCTCCAGCTCTTAAAGATGGTAAAAACGTATTCGTAGGTGCACACGGTAACTCAATCCGTGCCCTTGTTAAACACATCAAACAATTGTCAGATGACGAAATCATGGATGTTGAAATTCCAAACTTCCCACCATTGGTATTCGAATTTGACGATAAATTGAACGTTGTTAACGAATACTACCTCGGAAAATAAGCTGAGATAAGTAGTTATCAATAATAAAGAAAAAGTTGGTTTAAGCCAGCTTTTTTCTTTTCCTGAAAAAAATTGTAAATAGTGGTCAGAAAAGTCAGTCAATTCAGTATTTTTTCCTTGACTTTCAAGTTGGAAAGATGTATCATATTAACCAAGATACATCGAAAGGAAATGAGTCAAATGACATTCGCAACTACAACAGTTTTGCTATTGCGTAATGAGGGCTAGTGCAAAAGCATTAGTCCTGTTTGGCTTACCAAGCGGGAGATAAAAACATCTCGCTTGGGTTTCCGAGTGAGATGTTTTTTTACTACTATCGTTTTTACTTTTAGAAAGAGGATTGTCTATGCGTAAAGTTGAATTTTTTGATACAAGTCTTCGTGATGGGGAACAAACACCTGGTGTTAACTTCTCAATCAAAGAAAAAGTTGCTATTGCTAAGCAACTTGAAAAATGGGGAATTTCTGTAATTGAAGCTGGTTTCCCTGCAGCTAGCCCAGATTCATTTGAAGCAGTAAAACAAATTGCAGAAGCTATGACAACAACTTCTGTTACTGGCTTGGCTCGTTCAGTAAAATCTGATATTGATGCTTGTTATGAAGCTTTGAAAGATGCTAAGTATCCACAAATTCATGTCTTTATCGCGACAAGTCCTATTCACCGTGAGTTTAAATTGAAGAAATCAAAAGAAGAAATTCTTGAAGCTGTAAAAGAACATGTGTCATATGCACGTTCAAAATTTGAAGTTGTTGAGTTTTCTCCTGAAGATGCTACTCGTACTGAGCTTGATTTCTTGACTGAAGTTGTTCAAACAGCAGTTGATGCTGGTGCCTCATATATTAATATTCCTGATACAGTTGGCTTTACGACTCCAGAAGAGTTTGCACGTATTTTTGATCACTTGACTGAAAATATTAAATCAGACCATAAAGTTGTCTTTGGTGTTCACTGTCACGATGACCTCGGTATGGCAACTGCAAATACTTTGACAGCAATTAAACATGGTGCTGGACGTGTTCAGGGAACAGTCAACGGTATTGGTGAGCGTGCGGGTAATGTTGCTCTTGAAGAAGTAGCTGTCGCTTTGAAAATTCGTGAAGACTTTTTCCAAGCAACAAGTGATATTGTTCTTAATGAAACAATGAATACTTCAGAGCTTGTTTCTCGCTTCTCTGGAATTCCTGTTCCTAAAAATAAAGCTGTTGTTGGTGGAAATGCCTTCTCTCATGAATCAGGTATCCACCAAGATGGTGTTCTTAAGAACCCACAAACTTATGAAATCTTCACACCAGAATTGGTAGGTGTGAAGAGTAACAGTCTTCCTCTTGGTAAATTGTCAGGACGTCATGCCTTTGTTGAAAAATTGAAAGAACTTGAGCTTGACTTTGTTGAAGAAGATATCAAGCCACTCTTTGCCAAATTCAAAATCTTGGCTGGGAAAAAACATGATATTACTGATGCAGACATTCGTGCACTTGTTGCTGGTACTAGTGTAGATAATCCAGAAGGTTTCCACTTCGAAGATCTTCGTTTGACCACTAATGCTGATGAAACAATCACTGCTACAGTTAGCTTGGCTAATGAAGACGGTGAATCTGTAGAATTTTTGGCAAACGGTCAAGGATCAGTTGAAGCTATTTTCAATGCTATTGATAAATTCTTCAACCAAACAGTTCGCTTGACTTCTTATAATATTGACGCTGTAACTGATGGTATTGATGCACAAGCGCGTGTACTTGTAACTGTCGAAAATGTAGATACAGATACTATTTTCAATGCATCTGGTTTGGACTTTGATGTCTTGAAAGCATCAGCAATTGCCTATATCAATGCTAATACATTGGTTCAAAAAGAAAATGCTGGTGAGATGGCACGTAAGGTTTCTTATCGTGACCTTCCATAAGCCAAAGAGGAGTTAAACATGACAAAGAAAATTGTAACACTTTCAGGTGATGGAATTGGACCTGAGATTATGGCAGCAGGTCTTGAAGTTCTTGAAAAAGTAGCTTCAAAAATTGGATTTGATTATGACATTGATGCTAAACCATTTGGTGGTGCTGGTATTGATGCTGAAGGTCATCCACTTCCTAAGTCAACTTTGGATGCTGCTAAATCAGCAGATGCTATCCTCTTGGCTGCAATTGGTGGACCAAAATATGACAATGCGCCAGTTCGTCCTGAACAAGGACTTTTGGCCATTCGTAAAGAGTTGAATCTCTTTGCTAATATCCGTCCTGTCCGCATCTTTGATGCTTTGAAACACTTGTCACCTCTTAAACCTGAGCGTATCGAGGGCGTAGATTTTGTCGTTGTGCGTGAACTTACAGGTGGTATTTACTTTGGTGAGCATATTCTCGAAGAAGACAAGGCTCGTGATATCAATGATTATTCAGCAGATGAGATTCGTCGTATCATTCGTCGTGCTTTCAAGATTGCCCAAGGTCGTGGCAAAAAGGTCACTAGCATTGATAAACAAAATGTTTTGGCAACTTCTAAATTGTGGCGTAAAGTTGCTGATGAAGTTTCTTTGGAGTTTCCAGATGTAACTCTTGAACACCAACTTGTTGATAGTGCGGCAATGATCATGATTACCAATCCAGCTCGTTTTGACGTGGTTGTGACAGAGAACCTTTTTGGAGATATCTTGTCTGATGAATCAAGTGTCCTTCCAGGAACTTTAGGTGTTATGCCATCTGCCAGTCATTCTGAAAATGGTCCTAGTCTTTATGAACCAATCCATGGTTCAGCACCAGACATCGCTGGTCAAGGTATTGCCAACCCAATTTCAATGATTTTATCAGTAGCTATGATGTTGCGTGAAAGTTTCAATGAAACTGAAGGGGCAGAATTGATTGAAAATGCTGTTGATAAGACCTTGAACCAAGGCATCTTGACACGTGATTTGGGTGGTCAGGCTTCGACTGCTGAAATGACAGCAGCTATTATTAGCAATCTCTAAACTCATGACACTAAAACTAGTGTTACTAAGCGTTTTGTTGGTATGGAATCTCCTTGTTTTATGTGCTTATGGACTTGATAAAAGCAAGGCCATTCAACATAAAAGACGGATTTCTGAGAAGGCATTATTATTGCAGACTCTGATTTTCGGTGGTATTGGTGCCTTTCTAGGTGGGAAATTTTTTAGACATAAAATTAACAAATGGTATTTTAAGCTATGTTGGCTTATAGGCATTGTTATTGATGTCGTTCTTTTATACCTTATTCTAACAAGACTTTCGGATTAGCTAATCCTTAGATTATATTTGGAGTATTTTATGAGCGGAAAATCAATTTTTGATAAACTTTGGGAACGCCACGTCGTTACTGGAAATGAGGGCGAACCACAATTGATGTATGTGGATCAGCATTATATTCACGAGGTTACAAGTCCACAGGCCTTTCAAGGACTTCGTGATGCTGGACGTAAAGTTCGTCGCCCAGATCTAACTTTTGGTACGACAGACCACAACGTTCCTACGGTTGATATTTTTAACATTCGTGACCTTATTTCTAAAAACCAAATTGATACTTTGGCGAAAAATGTTGAGGAATTTGGTATTGATGCGGCTACCCACGGTACTGCTCGTCAGGGGATTGTCCACATGGTTGGTCCTGAAACAGGTCGCAGTCAACCCGGTAAATTTGTAGTTTGTGGGGATAGTCATACGGCTACCCACGGTGCCTTTGGTGCCATTGCCTTTGGTATTGGTACATCTGAGGTGGAACATGTCTTTGCGACACAATGTTTGTGGCAAGTAAAACCTAAGAAAATGAAGGTTGAATTTGTTGGTAAACCACAGCCAGGTGTCTATTCAAAAGACTTTATTCTTGCACTTATTGCACGCTATGGCGTTGATGCTGGTGTAGGATACGCGGTTGAATATTGTGGTGAAGCTATTGATGCACTTTCAATGGATGAACGCATGACTATCTGTAACATGTCTATTGAATTTGGTGCTAAGATGGGTCTTATGAATCCAGACCAAAAAACTTATGATTATGTTGAAGGGCGTCCTTGCGCACCTAAGGGTGAGAAGTTTGAAGAAGCAGTAGCTGACTGGAAAACCTTGGTCTCAGATCCAGATGCTGAATACGATAAAGTAATCACTATTGATGTTTCAGAATTGGCACCTATGGTTACATGGGGAACTAACCCTGAAATGGGTGTTGAGTTTGATCAACCATTTCCAGAAATCAAAGACTTTAATGATGAACGTGCTTACGAGTATATGGATGTTAAGCCTGGCGAATATGCTAAAGATATCGATCTTGGCTATGTCTTTATTGGTTCTTGTACTAACGCACGTCTTAGCGACCTTGAGTTAGCTGCTAAATTCGTTAAAGGAAAACATATCGCACCAACATTGACAGCTATTGTTGTTCCAGGTTCACGTCCAGTTAAGAAAGAAGCTGAACGTCTTGGTTTGGATAAAATTTTCTTGGATGCAGGATTTGAATGGCGTGATCCAGGTTGCTCAATGTGTCTTGGTATGAACCCAGACCATGTTCCAGAAGGCGTTCACTGTGCATCTACAAGTAACCGTAACTTTGAGGGACGTCAAGGATATGGAGCTCGTACTCACCTTTGTAGTCCAGCAATGGCAGCAGCTGCGGCAATCGCTGGTAAATTTGTAGATGTACGCGATATGCCAGAAGTTCAAGCATAAGGGAGAAGATAATGGAAAAATTTACCGTCTATACAGGGAAATCAGTACCTTTGATGAATGATAACATCGATACGGACCAACTCATTCCCAAACAATTCTTGAAAGCTGTTGATAAAAAAGGCTTCGGTAAGAATTTGATGTTTGAATGGCGTTATCTTAATGATGACTACGAAGAAAATCCTGATTTCGTCTTCAATAAACCTGAGTATCGCGATGCGACTATTTTGGTTACTGGTGATAACTTTGGTTCAGGATCATCTCGTGAACACGCTGCATGGGCATTGGAAGACTATGGTTTCCGCTGTGTTATCGCTGGATCATTTTCAGATATCCACTATAACAACGAATTGAAGAATGGTATGTTGCCAATCGTTCAACCCTTGGAAGTACGTCAAAAATTGGCTGCTCTTCCTGCAGGTGAGGAAATCACGATTGACCTTCCAAACCAAGTCATTAAATCTTCAGCAGGAGAGTTTCCATTTGATATCGATCATGAGTGGAAACGTAAATTGGTTGAAGGGCTTGACGATATTGGAATCACTCTTCAATATGAAGATTTGATTGCTTCCTATGAAAAACAACGCCCATCATATTGGCAATAAGGGATTAAGTTGTTTCTCTAAGCTTTGATATTCAATCTTGCTATCAGAAGCAATGATGTGTTAGTAAAAAAATAATGAGCACTTAAAAGAATGGGATAAGGACAATATCAAAAATGTTGTTCTATCTCATTCTTTTTGTTTGAAACAGTTAATATGGTAGAGGCGTTTTTACTAGTAGCGTATGCTATAATAGAAAGATAGAAAGGAGGCCTTCATGTTTGCACAATTGGATACAAAATCTGTCTATAGTTTCATGGATAGTGTCGTAGATTTGAACAGCTACGTTGAGCGTGCCAAAGAGCTTGGCTATCAAGCCCTTGGTTTGATGGATCGTGACAATCTTTATGCTGCTTATCATTTTGCCAAGCTTGCAAGTAAAAACGGTTTACGTCCTTTGATTGGTATGGAAGCTAATCTATTTTACGAGGGAAGAAAAATTCCTTTTCGCCTGTTAGCTAAAAATAATCAGGGCTATAAAAATTTGATGAAGTTGGCAACAGAGCTTTCCTCGGGACAGCGTGAATTTACAGCTTTTTCGGACTATCTAAACGCTATTGCCCTCATCCTTCCGAGTGAAGACTGGGAGCCAGGAATGACTCTTGGTTCAGAGGTTTTTATTGGGGTAAGGCCTGAAGATGCTGGCAAAGAGTTTGATTATCCTGTAATTCCTTTACATACAGTGCGTTATTTTGAAAATGTAGATCGCTCGACGATTCAGATGTTACACGCCATCTCACAAAACGTTTCCTTGTCAGAGGCCTCTATTTGTCCTATGAATCAGCTTCTTTTCTCGCCTCAAGAAATGGAAAGTGCATATAGTGATATTCCAGAGGCTTTGAACAATTTGGAGCAACTTGTTTCAGACATTACTTATCAGTTTGATACGGATTTGAAGCTTCCTCGTTTTAATCGTGATATGCCAGCAGTTGACCAATTACGTCAATTAGCCCAATCTGGATTAGAAACTAAAAAGTTAAGCGCAGCAGTTTATCAGGAACGTTTAGACAAAGAATTGTCTATCATTCATCAGATGGGCTTTGATGATTATTTCTTGATTGTCTGGGATTTATTACGCTTTGGGCGTAGCCGTGGTTATTATATGGGAATGGGACGTGGGTCTGCTGCAGGAAGCTTGGTGGCTTATGTCCTTGATATTACCGGAATTGATCCCGTTAAAAATGACTTGCTTTTCGAGCGTTTTCTAAATGAAGAACGTTATAGCATGCCTGATATAGATATCGACTTGCCTGATATCTATCGAAGCGAGTTTCTTCATTATGTTAGGGACCGTTATGGTAGTAAGCACTCTGCTCAGATTGTTACTTTTTCAACTTTTGGGGCCAAACAGGCTATCCGAGATGTTTTTAAACGTTTCGGAGCCAAGGAATTTGAACTGTCACAACTTAGTAAAAAGATTTCTTTTCGTGACACCTTGACCTCTGTCTATGAGAAGAATATGTCATTTAGACAGTTGATTAATCAAAGACAAGAATTTCAGAGGGCTTTTGAGATTGCTAAGGCTATTGAAGGCCAGCCAAGACAGACCTCAATCCATGCTGCTGGTATAGTGATGAGTGACGATGACCTAACCAACCATATTCCTCTAAAAGATGGTGAGGATATGATGGTTACTCAGTACGATGCCTCCGCGGTCGAAGCCAACGGCTTGCTTAAGATGGATTTCTTGGGCCTCCGTAATTTGACCTTTGTTCAAAAAATGAAGGAGAAACTTGAAGAAGAGCAGGGAGTCGCTATAGATATCAAATCCATTGATTTGGAAGATCCACAGACCCTAGCTCTTTTTGCCAAGGGGAAAACTAAGGGAATATTTCAGTTTGAGCAGGCGGGTGCTATTAACCTTCTTAAACGGATTAAACCCGCTAAGTTCGAAGAAGTGGTAGCGACAACCTCTCTTAACCGACCTGGAGCTAGCGATTATACAGATAATTTCATCGCTCGTAAGTACGGTAAGGAAAAAGTAGATTTGATTGATCCAGTAGTTGCACCAATCCTTGAGCCTACGTATGGCATCATGCTTTATCAGGAGCAGGTTATGCAGATTGCCCAAGTATTTGCAGGCTTTACACTCGGAAAAGCCGATTTGCTTCGTCGAGCAATGTCGAAAAAAGATGCCAATGAAATGTCCAAGATGTCCGAAGAGTTCATGGAAGGAAGTCGTCGGTTGGGACGTGACCCACAGATTGCTGAACGACTCTTTAGTATGATGGCTAAGTTTGCAGGTTATGGCTTTAATAGAAGTCATGCCTATGCTTATTCAGCACTAGCCTTTCAATTAGCCTATTTCAAAACGCATTACCCTCAGATTTTCTATGACGTCATGTTAAACTATTCGTCTAGTGATTACATTAAGGATGCAATTGAAAATGGCTTTTCTCTAGCCAGCCTTGATATTAATAGAATTCCCTATCTGGACAAGATTTCAGATGGAAAGATTGTATTAGGTCTTAAGACTATCAAAGGCTTGCCAAGAGATTTTGCCCTTTGGATTATTGAGGATCGCAAACAAAATGGTAAATACATTTCTATAGAAGACTTTTTGACACGTATTCCTAGCAAATATCAGAAAGTCGATAGTCTGACACCTCTTATCCAGATTGGTTTGTTTGATATTTTTGAACCAAATCGACAGAAAATCATTGGTAATTTAAGCAACCTCTTTACTTTTGTCAATGAGTTAGGAAGTTTGTTTGCAGAATCATCTTACTCTTGGGTTGATTATGAAGACTATAGTCAGACGGATCGTTATAATTTAGAACAGGAGTTACTAGGAGTTGGGCTTAGCCCCCATCCTTTACACTTGGCTCAAAAAATGGCCTCTCGTCCCTATCAACCAATTTCTGATTTGGCTGTTAATACTAAGGCAACGGTTTTGGTTCAGCTAGAATCCGTTCGAATTATCAGAACTAAAAAAGGTGATCAGATGGCCTTTCTGAACGTCACTGATGGGATCAATAAACTTGATGTTACCCTATTTCCAGAAACTTATTTCTATCATAAGGATAAATTAAGTGAAGGTGGTCTCTTTTATCTTGATGGACGGACCCAGGAGCGTGATGGACGCATTCAGTTAATCTTGTCAAACATGGAGGAAGCCAGCACGGAGCGTTTCTGGATTTTACTTGAGAATCATGATAAAGACATAGAAGTTTCTCAAATATTAGCTAAGTATCCTGGACACATTCCTGTCATTATCCGTTATCAAGGAAGTAAGGAAACTATCGTTAGTCAAAGATACAGAGTAACTAAGAACGAGGAACTTAATCGGGAATTAGCACCTTATGTGCTGAAAACGGTTTTACGGTAAAAAAAAACAATAAATCTTTTCAAATTTAAAGCCATTTAGAATTCTTTGTGTTATAATGAAAATGTTAAATATATAAAAGGAGTATCAGGAATAATGAAACGTATTGCTGTTTTAACTAGTGGTGGAGATGCCCCTGGTATGAACGCTGCCGCTCGTGCAGTTGTTCTCAAAGCAATTTCTGAAGGAATTGAAGTCTTCGGCATTAACCGTGGATACGCTGGTATGGTTGAAGGAGATATCTTCCAACTTGATGCCAAAGGCGTAGACAACATCCTCAGCCGTGGTGGAACTTTCCTTCAGTCTGCTCGCTATCCTGAGTTTGCCCAACTTGAGGGTCAACTTAAAGGTATTGAGCAACTTAAAAAACATGGAATCGAAGGTGTAGTAGTTATTGGTGGAGATGGTTCTTACCATGGTGCTATGCGTTTGACTGAACATGGTTTCCCAGCTGTTGGTCTTCCAGGAACTATCGATAACGATATCGTTGGTACAGACTACACAATTGGTTTTGATACTGCTGTTGCAACAGCAACAGAAGCTATCGATAAGATTCAAGACACTGCTTTCAGTCACGGACGTACTTTCGTCGTTGAAGTTATGGGACGTAACGCTGGTGATATCGCTCTTTGGGCTGGTATTGCTTCTGGTGCAGACCAAATTATCGTACCTGAAGAAGAGTATGATATTAATGAAGTTGTACGTAAAGTTAAAGAAGGTTACGAATCAGGTGCTAAAACTCACCATGTAATCGTAGTTGCTGAAGGTGTCATGGGTGCTGAAGAATTTGCAGCTAAAATGAAAGAAGCTGGAGATACTTCAGATCTTCGTGCAACAAACATTGGACACGTGGTTCGTGGTGGTTCACCAACTGCGCGTGACCGTGTTCTTGCTTCATGGATGGGGGCACATGCGGTTGACCTCCTTAAACAAGGTATTGGTGGTGTAGCTGTTGGTATCCACAATGAAGAGCTTGTTGAAAGCCCAATCCTTGGTACAGCAGAAGAAGGAGCTTTGTTCAGTCTTACTGAAGACGGTAAAATTATCGTCAACAATCCTCACAAAGCACGTCTTGACTTTGCAGACCTTAACCGTTCATTGTCTAACTTGAGCTAATCTCAGTTACTTAAATTATTGTTAATCCGTCGCTAAGGCGACAAAAAATATAAGGGAGTTTTATTTATCATGAATAAACGTGTAAAAATCGTTGCAACACTTGGTCCTGCGGTTGAAATCCGTGGCGGCAAAAAATTTGGTGAAGATGGTTACTGGGGTGAAAAACTTGACCGTGAAGCATCTGCTAAAAACATTGCTCAATTGATCAAGGAAGGTGCTAACGTTTTCCGTTTCAACTTCTCACATGGTGACCACGCTGAACAAGGTGAACGTATGGATGTCGTTCGTATGGCAGAAGACCTTGCTGGTCAAAAAGTAGGTTTCCTTCTTGATACAAAAGGACCTGAAATCCGTACTGAATTGTTCGAAGGTGATGCTAAAGAGTATGCATACAAAACTGGTGAACAAATTCGTGTTGCTACTAAACAAGGTATCAAATCAACTCGCGACGTTATCGCATTGAACGTTGCAGGTGCACTTGACGTTTTTGACGATGTAGAAGTTGGTAAACAAGTTCTTGTCGATGATGGTAAACTTGGTCTTCGTGTTGTAGACAAAGATGCTGAAAAACGTGAATTCATCGTTGAAGTTGAAAATGATGGTATCATCGCTAAACAAAAAGGTGTAAACATCCCTTACACTAAAATTCCTTTCCCAGCACTTGCTGAACGTGATAACGCTGATATCCGTTTTGGTCTTGAACAAGGTCTTAACTTTATCGCTATCTCATTCGTACGTACTGCAAAAGACGTACAAGAAGTTCGTGCTATCTGTGAAGAAACTGGTAACGGTCACGTTCAATTGTTGGCTAAAATCGAAAACCAACAAGGTATCGATAACATCGATGAAATCATCGAAGCTGCTGACGGTATCATGATCGCTCGTGGTGACATGGGTATCGAAGTACCATTCGAAATGGTTCCAGTTTACCAAAAAATGATCATCACAAAAGTTAACGCTGCTGGTAAAGTTGTTGTTACAGCTACAAACATGCTTGAAACAATGACAGAAAAACCACGTGCAACTCGTTCTGAAGTATCTGACGTATTCAACGCAGTTATCGATGGTACAGATGCTACAATGCTTTCTGGTGAGTCTGCAAATGGTAAATACCCAGTTGAATCAGTTCGTACAATGGCTACAATTGATAAAAACGCTCAAACTCTTCTTAAAGAGTATGGTCGTCTTGATTCATCAACATTTGACCGTTCAACTAAGACTGAAGTAGTTGCGTCTGCAGTTAAAGATGCTACTAACTCAATGGATATCAAACTTGTTGTTGCTCTTACTGAATCAGGTAACACTGCTCGTTTGATTTCTAAATACCGTCCAGAAGCTGATATCTTGGCTGTAACATTCGATGAAATTACTCAAAAATCATTGATGCTTAACTGGGGTGTTATTCCAGTAGTTACTGAAAAACCAAGCTCAACTGATGACATGTTTGATGTTGCTGAAAAAGTTGCATTGGAATCAGGTCTTGTAGAATCTGGTGACAACATTGTTATCGTTGCTGGTGTTCCTGTAGGTACAGGTGGTACAAACACTATGCGTATCCGCACAGTAAAATAATTTAAGTAGAACTTAAATAGAAAGAAGATCCTAGGGGTCTTCTTTTTTTGCTCTCAGCTCTCAGTCAACTGTAGTGGGTGATGAAAAGCTAACATCTAGAGAGGACCGGATAGGGATTCCACTGAAAAAGTCATCAATCGATGTTTTTTGTTATCTTATATCGTATATTCAAGTAATAAAAATACCCCAAAAGTTAGATTTTCTCTGTCTAATTTTTGGGGTGCAGTTTAATTTACGGGTAGTTTGATTAAGGGCTATAAGTCCATAATAGTAACCAGCGTCTTAAGACGAAGTCTTTCACTTTGTTCAAGCCTTTATTTCTTTTATTCGTCATAAGCTTCTCAAAGAGGCAGACGCATTACTTACCGTTATCACTGAAGGGATTTTTATATTCTTTCACACTTAATTGTTCAATGCGGTATCATACTTCACTAGTTCCTAGATATATTTCTTAATTGTGGCTTCATTAAGTCCTATCGTACTTACATAAAAACCTTCTGCCCCAAAATGTTTGTTTCCAAATTTATATTTTAAATTGGCATTTCTATCAAACATCATTAATGCACTTTTACCTTTTTAATATCCCATAAAACTAGCCACACTCATTCGTTGTTGTATACTTACTAGCATATGAACATGATCTGGCATTAAGTGACCTTCTATTATTTGTATGGCCCAGCCTGCTGTTTTTTAAGTCGTCATGATTGACTTTGCTCTCTAGGAAGCGTAATCTAGACCTTAGGTAAAGGATTATAAGGAGGTCCCTCAATGATTGAAGTAACTTATTTAAATACTGCCAAGCAAGAAAAACACACTTCCTTTGAAGATTACAATGAATTTGTCAGAGCCCAGCAAGCTTGTTGGATTGCCTTGCCAGATGCAACACCAGTTACTAAGGTGACAATAAACGGACATGATATTGGCTACAAAGGACAATATGGTGACCTTTACTTTTTTATTATGAAGCTAGACTTGGCACAGTATCAGTAATAATAAGGGAAAAGAATCAGACATCGTGTTCTGGTTCTTTTTCTTTAATCAGGGTAATTTTTATAAATTAAGAATATTGCTAATTGACTGAAAATGACTTACAATAGAAAGGAAGAATTTATAGAAGGAGACACATATGAAAAACAAGCGTTTAATTTGGACTTTGATTTTCTTAGCTATCTTGACGCTCGGTTCTATTGGTACAGATCTTTTCAAAAAAGAACACCAAGATGCCAATAAGGTCGTCAAAGTAGGGATCCTCCAGTTCGTGACTCACGACGCCCTGGATCAAATTGAGAAGGGAATTGAGGATGGCCTTAAGGAAGCTGGTTATAAGGGGGACAAGGTTAAAATCACCCTCCTAAATGCCGAAGGAGACCAGTCTAAAATTCAAACCATGTCTAAACAATTGGTTAATGACAAGAACGATGTTGTTATCGGTATTGCCACACCAGCAGCACAGGGGCTAGCGGCAGCTACCAAGGATATTCCAGTCATTATGGGGGCTATCTCAGACCCTGTTGGGGCAAAATTGGTTAAGAATCTCAAGCATCCAGAAGGCAATGTTACTGGTACCTCAAACCAAGTGCCGATTAAGCAGACAGTAGAATTGGTCAAATCACTGACACCAAATGCCAAAACGATTGGTATTCTCTACGCTTCAAGCGAGGACAATTCCAAATCACAGGTTGAAAGCTTTAAGAAGTACGCTGAAAAAGATGGTCTGAATGTGGTCGAGTACGCCGTCCCATCAACTAATGAAATCAATACAACCATGTCAGTCATGACTGGTAAGGTAGATGCCATCTGGACGCCTCAAGATAATACGATTGCCTCGGCCTTTTCAACAGTAATCTCATCAGCCAACCAGGCTAAGATTCCAGTTTATACGACAGTTGATACGATGGTGAAAGAGGGCGGTTTGGCTTCAGTTGCTCAAAGCCAATATGAACTTGGAAAGGCTACAGCTCGTAGTGCAGTTAAGGTTCTTAAAGGTAAGAAAGTTAAGGATGTTCCTGTAGATGTTATCGATGATGGCACACCAACGCTTAACCTTAAAGTTGCTCAAGACCTCAACATCACCATCCCTGACGATGTGCTTAAACAGTCAGACATCGCTGTTAAAGCTGATAAATAAGGAGGACTTATGATTATTTCATCTATTTATCAGGGGCTTCTATACGGAATCCTAGGTCTTGGGATTTACATGACTTTCCGTATCTTGGATTTTCCTGATTTGACAACAGAAGGTTCCTTCCCTCTTGGTGGGGCAGTAGCAGTAACCCTTATGAACTTTGGTTGGAACCCTATCTTGGCAACCTTGGTTGCCGTTTTGGCCGGCTGTGGTGCCGGACTTGTGACTGGTCTCCTCTATACTAAGGGAGAGATTCCTACTATTTTGGCAGGGATTTTGGTCATGACCTCTCTTAACTCAGTCATGCTTATGATTATGGGGAGAGCCAACCTAGGACTTCTTGATATTAAGACTATTCAAGATTTGCTTCCTTTCAGCAAGGACTACAACCTCTTGATTGTTGGTCTCATTGCGGTAACCATTGTTATCACGGCCTTGATTGCCTTTCTTAACACGCGCCTAGGTCAAGCTTATATTGCCACAGGTGATAATAGAGACATGGCCAAATCATTTGGTATCAACACAGACAATATGGAAGTGATGGGGCTTGTTATCTCAAACGGTATTATTGCCCTCTCTGGAGCCCTGATTAGCCAACAGGATGGTTATGCAGACGTTTCTAAAGGGATTGGGGTTATCGTCATTGGTCTTGCCAGCATTATCATTGGTGAGGTCCTTTATGCGACTAACTTGACTCTGTTGGAACGTTTGATTGCCATCTGTATTGGTTCAATCCTCTATCAGTTCCTTTTGACAGCGGTTATTGCTCTTGGTTTTAACACAAACTACCTCAAACTCTTTAGTGCGATTGTTTTGGCTATTTGCTTAATTTCGCCTGTCCTACGTCGAAAATTCTTTAAGGGGGTGACCTTATCACGATGACAGCTATTGTAGAACTCAAAGATGCGACTGTTAAGGTCAATAACGGTTTTGACACCGAAAAAACCATTCTGGACCATGTTAATCTTACCATTAGAGAAGGTGACTTTATTACCATTCTTGGTGGAAATGGTGCCGGAAAATCAACCCTCTTCAATGTCATTGCAGGGACTCTCATGTTGACCAGTGGTCAGATTTTCATCATGGGTGAAGATGTTACGGCTCTCCCTGCTGAGAAGCGTGCCAAATACCTCTCACGAGTCTTCCAAGATCCTAAAATGGGGACGGCTCCTCGTATGACTGTTGCAGAAAACCTCTTGATTGCCAAATACCGTGGCGAAAAACGAGGGCTTAAATCACGCCAAATTCATCTCTACACAGAGGAATTTCAAGGTCTGATTGAACGTATCAGTAATGGTTTAGAAAAGCACTTAGATACACCAGCAGGTCTCCTTTCAGGTGGTCAGCGTCAGGCTCTCAGTCTTTTGATGGCGACACTTAAACGTCCTGAGCTCTTGCTCTTAGACGAGCACACTGCAGCTCTGGATCCTAAGACCAGTGTAGCCCTCATGGAGTTGACTGATGAGTTTGTAACAGGTGACCATCTAACAGCTTTGATGATTACCCATCACATGGAAGATGCCCTAAAATATGGAAATCGTCTTATCGTTATGAAGGATGGTCAAATCATTAAAGACCTTACCAAGGAAGAAAAAGGCCAATTGGATATCACAGACTATTACGCTATGTTTGAGTAAGCCTAGTCTGACTCTAAATTGTAAAATAAGCCAAAAAGTTGTATACTTAAAGGGTATGCAACTTTTTGTTGTGGCCTGTAAATCGACAAGGAGACTGTTCGCACGAACGTTCAGCTTCTTGGACCGTCTGTAAAAATAGGCTCTAGAAGAGAGTCAAACTAAAAAGGAGAAAAACAAGCATGAGCGATATTAAAATTATTGCCCTAGGTGGAGTACGTGAAAATGCTAAGAACCTCTATATTGTTGAGATTAACGACTCTATCTTTATCTTGGATGCTGGTCTAAAGTATCCTGAAAATGAACAACTAGGTGTTGACTTTGTCATCCCTAACTTAGATTACTTGATTGAAAATAGAGATCGTATCCAAGGGATTTTCTTAACTCACGGACACGCCGATGCCATTGGTGCCCTACCTTATATCTTGCAAGAAGTCAAAGCACCAGTCTTTGGATCATCACTTACAATCGAGTTAGCTAAACTGTTTGTGAAGAATGCTGGCGTTAAGAAATTCAACAATTTCCATGTTATTGACGCAGAGACTGAAATTGAATTTGAGGATGCTGAGGTTTCATTCTTCAAGACAACTCACTCTATTCCAGAATCAATGGGGATTGTTCTTGGCACTGACCAAGGCAATATTGTCTATACCGGTGACTTCAAGTTTGACCAAGCTGCCCGTCCTTACTACAAAACTGATTTAGGTCGTTTGGCAGAAATCGGACGTGAAGGTGTTTTGGCCCTCTTGTCGGACTCAGCAAATGCGACAAGTACTGATCAAACAGCTTCTGAAGCAGAAGTTGGCCAAGAAATTGACCAAGTAATTGCTGATGCAGAAGGACGTGTTATTGTTGCTGCAGTTGCCTCAAACTTGGTACGTATTCAACAAGTCTTTGATTCAGCTGCTGATCACGGACGTCGTGTTGTTCTTACTGGTTTTGACGTAGAAAATATTGTCCGCACAGCCATTCGTCTCAAAAAATTGACTGTGGAGCATGAAAAACTTATTGTTAAACCAAAAGACATGAACAAGTTCGAAGACCACGAGTTGATTATCCTCGAAAATGGTCGTATGGGTGAACCAATCGATGGCCTTCAAAAGATGGCTGTTGGTCGTCACCGTTACGTTCAAATCAAGGATGGAGATTTGGTTTATATCGTAACAACTCCAAGCATTGCTAAGGAAGCCGTAGTGGCACGTGTTAACAACGCTATCTATAAAGCTGGTGGAACTGTTAAGATGATTACGCAGAGCCTTCGTGTATCTGGACATGCCAATGCTCGCGAACTTCAATTGATGGTTAACCTCCTTCGTCCACAGTATCTCTTCCCTGTTCAAGGTGAGTACCGTGACCTTCAAGCGCATGCAGAGTTAGCCTTGGAAGTTGGTATTCTTCCAGAAAATATTTATATCGTTAAACGCGGTGACATCATGCACTTGTCTGAAGATCAAGGTTTCCTTCATGAAGGAGCTGTTCCAGCTGGTGATGTTATGATTGACGGTAATGCCATTGGTGATGTAGGTAATATCGTCCTTCGTGACCGTAAGGTCTTGTCTGAAGATGGTATCTTTATCGTAGCTATCACTGTTAACAAGAAGGAGCGTAAGATTGTCTCTAAAGCGCGTGTGAATACACGTGGGTTCGTTTATGTGAAGAAGAGCCGTGACATTCTCCGTGAGGCTGCTGACATTGTCAATGCTACCGTTGAAAATTACTTGGCAGGAGACAGCTTCGACTGGGGTGAACTTAAAGGAGCTGTCCGCGACGATGTGGCTAAGTTCCTCTTTGACCAAACCAAACGCCGTCCTGCAATCCTTCCAGTAGTCATGGAAGTCCGCTAATAACTGACTAAAACATAAGAGTGTGAGCGTGATGTTTGCACCATAGACATTGAGAAAAGTCTCAATAAGACTTTGTTCTAAAATCAAAAGCTGGGGTGTCCCAGCTTTTCTAACATTAAGAAAGGAAAATACAAATGGCTTTTTTTCAAATTGAATACTCATCAGATGTTCTAGGACAATACCGCCAAGTGGATGTCATCTATCCAGATCGCGATCAGATTGCTGAAACGGGAAGTGATACGGACATCCCAGTTCTCTATCTCCTTCATGGCATGGGGGGCAATCATAATTCTTGGGCCTTCCGTACCAATATTCAGCGTCTCCTTCGTAAGACTAATCTCATTGTTATTATGCCTAACACGGAAAATGGCTGGTATACAAATACCAACTACGGGGTTAAGTATTACGATGCCATTGCTAAGGAGCTTCCTCAAGTCATGCAACGTTTCTTTCCTAGTATGACTAAGAAGCGAGAAAAGACCTTTATCGCTGGACTTTCTATGGGTGGATATGGTTCTTTTAAACTGGCCTTAACGACAAATAACTTTGCTTGTGCAGGTTCCTTCTCTGGTGCCCTTGGATTATCAGCAGAGATGATTACAGATGAAACGAGTGAGTCTAAGGAATACTGGCAAGGTGTCTTTGGCGATTTGGAAGGGAAAGACATTGAGCAGCACAAACTAGTTAACCTAGCCAAACAACATGACAAGAAAACCAAATTCTTTGCCTGGTGTGGCCTCGAGGATTTCCTTTTTGATTCTCAAGATAAGGCAGTTGCTGATTTGAAGGCCCTTGGTTTAGACATTGACTACCGTACAGACCATGGAAGGCATGAGTGGTATTACTGGGAAAAACAACTAGAAGCCTACTTAGAATGGTTACCTATTGATTACGTTAAAGAAGAACGCTTGTCTTAATAGGTCAAGTTTGTAACATCTTATCAAAGAGATGATAAAAGCTTAAAGTGATATTTTTTGCTTGTCAGAACTATTAGAGCTTGATATACTAGGGGAAGTTTCGAAAAGGAGGCTCAATAATGAAAAAATTATTCAGAGTAATCTTCTATATTCCCAAACTTCTTTTACAATTTATTTGGAATCTTATTTGGGCTATATTTAAACTTGCCCTAGTCCTAGCCCTTATTGCTTATGGACTCGTCTACTATGCCAATAATTCTTCAAGTACCTTAGCCACAAACATTAACCAAGCCTTTCATCAAGTAGAGCTAGGTTTTAGTGGTACCAGTACTAATGACGTTGAGAAAGTTGTCTCTAACCTATCAACGACTGATACCATTCCAGAGTCTAATGGAGCTAGATGGGCGCAAAATACAGCTAGCATCTATATACAATCTACAGATGAAACCTTGGTAGCAGCTTATAAGGAAGCTATTACTAGCTGGAATAACACGGGTGCTTTCATCTTTACTTTAACTGATGATGCCTCAACAGCTGATATTGTTGCGACTGACTATTCCGATGCGAATTCACAGGCAGCAGGTTTAGCAGACACTCAAACCAATGTTTTGACCAATCGCATCACTCATGTAGATGTGAAGTTAAACCGTTATTTCCTTTTGAATAGTGACTTTGGTTATACTCACAAGCGTATTGTGAATACGGCTGAACACGAATTGGGACATGCCATTGGCTTAGACCATGATGACTCTAAGACATCCGTTATGCAATCAGCTGGATCTTATTACGGAATTCAACAGGTGGATATTGATACGGTCCATGCTCTCTATGCAAACTAAGGAGGGGCTGTCATGCGCTATTTGAAACGCCTTGCTAGACGTTACCCCATGCAAACCTTCCTTTTTCTTTTCAATGCTGGGGTCTTTACTTGGTTGCAAACAACAGGAACCATGATTGCCAATCGTTTGGGCCTATCAGGTGATGGCATTTGGATTTATATTCCCAATTGGGTAAAAACGCTGACCAGTCATTCTATACAGAGTATTCAAACCCTTTACGGAGCCTCTGGTTGGAGTTGGCTAATCACCTCTATGCTTCTCACTTGGCTCTTGACTTTTCTTAGAGGTCTCATGAGAGCAGTGATTCTCATTCTGATAGTTGGTCTTGGCTTATGGCTAGTTTATCGACACTTTGAACTCTTACAAAATCTAAAACTGTCCTGATGGGCAGTTTTTTTGAGTTGTTAGGTCATTTATTTTCTGAAGAAATATGATATAATATAACTAATTTATTATTTTGGAGGACATTATGGCTTTAGCAAAAATCGTTTATGCCAGTATGACCGGTAACACGGAAGAAATCGCAGATATCGTTGCCAAAAAATTGGAAGAATTAGGTCACACTGTAGATGTAGACGAGTGTACAACGGTTGATGCCGCTGATTTTGAAGATGCGGACATCTGTATCGTAGCGACTTACACTTATGGTGATGGTGAGTTGCCAGATGAAATCGTTGACTTTTACGAAGATTTGGCTGACCTCGACTTGTCAGGTAAAATCTTTGGTGTTGTAGGTTCAGGAGATACTTTCTACGATTATTTCTGTCACTCAGTTGATGAATTTGAAAATCAATTCACCTTCACAGGGGCGACTAAAGGAGCAGACAGTGTCAAGGTTGATCTTTCTGCTGAAGATGAAGATATCGAGAACCTCGAAGCTTTCGCTGAAAAAATTTCAGAAGCATTAGCATAAAAAAAGCAGAGTAAAGTCTGCTTTTATTGTAGTCAAAAATGGAGTTTTTATGAATGAAATAGAAAGAGATTTTAGGACGCAATCTCAACATCTTCTTTGGTCCGTTTGGCGAGGGCTCTTAGTGGGGGTGACGGCAGGAGCAGTGGTCAGTCTTTTTCGCTGGTTAATTGCCAAAGGGGCCGCATTTTCTGTAGCTATTTACGAAGACGCCCTTCGTAATCCACTTCTGATTCTGGGAATTGTACTTGTTAATCTCTTGATTGCCCTTTTTATTGGTTACCTTATTAAGCAGGAAAAAGACATAAAGGGCTCAGGGATTCCCCATGTTGAAGGTGAACTGATGGGGCTCTTACATCCGTCTTGGTGGTCAGTTTTATGGCGTAAATTCCTAGGTGGAGTCCTTGGGATTTCAATGGGACTGATGTTGGGACGTGAGGGACCTAGTATTCAATTAGGTGCTATGACTGCTAAGGGATTAGCCAAGGGACTTAAGCTCTCTGCGCGTGAGAAGCGTGTCTTGATTGCTGCAGGAGCAGCAGCAGGGTTATCTGCTGCCTTCAATGCCCCAATTGCTGGTCTTTTGTTTGTCGTCGAAGAAGTCTATCATCATTTCTCTCGTCATGTTTGGGTGACTGCTTTAACAGCATCTTTAGTGGCCAATGCTGTTTCTCTACGCATCTTTGGCCAGGTACCGGTCCTTGCTATGACAGAAAAATTACCCGTATTTCCTTTGAAAGATTATTGGATTCTTATTGTTTTGGGGATTTTTCTAGGTGTGCTTGGATACGGTTATGAGTGGGTTGTCTTACGTATTGGTAAGGCCTACCAAGGGTTAGGGAAAATCTTCCACTTGCCATCTCATTTTCATGGCCTCTTGGCAGTTCTGTTTATCATTCCTATTGGTCTCTATTTTCCACATCTTTTAGGTGGTGGGAATGAATTGATTCTTGCTCTAAATGGTTTACATCCTGCTCTAGCTGTGGCTATCCTCTATTTGGCTATTCGCTTTGTTTGGAGTATGTTGTCCTTTGGTTCAGGTTTTCCTGGTGGGATTTTCTTGCCGATTTTGACCCTAGGTGCTCTTTCTGGTAGTGTATTTGCGGCAGCTTTTGAAAATCTAGGATTCTTACAAGTCAGTCAGTTCCCTATTTTTATCATTCTTGGTATGGCTGGTTATTTCGGTGCGGTATCTAAGGCACCGCTAACTGCTATGATTTTAGTGACTGAGATGGTGGGTGACCTTCACCAATTGATGACAATTGGTGTCGTGACCCTGATTGCCTATCTAGTCATGGATTTCATGGGAGGAGAACCTGTCTATGAAGCCATGCTTCACAATCTAATCGCTCACAAACCAGAGCAAGTTGATAATATACCGACGATGATTGACTTACCGGTTACAGATAGTCTAGCTGGTCGATTGGTTAAGGATTTAACCTTACCTGATGGAGTTTTGATTTCCACTCAGATTTTTCAAGACCAGTCTGAGGTTGTTCATGGAGACACACGTCTAAAAGCAGGAGCAACCCTGTATCTGGTTGTTAATGAAAGTAATATCAGTCAGGTAAGAAAACTCTTTTTATAAGCAATTCAATGGCTTGAGGCTCTTTTGTCCTCAGGTCATTTTTGTTATAATGAAGAGAAAAAAGGAGGTCAGTATGGACTTAAATGAGATTCGCCAACAGATAGACACCGTTGATAATGAGATTGTGGCTTTGTTGGAAGAACGTATGAAATTGGTAACTCGAGTAAGTGCTTATAAACAACGCACCGGAAAGGCGATTTATGATCCCGAACGAGAGCAGGCCCTGTTAGACAAGGTAGGCGCTAGTGTCCTTAATCCCGAATATAAAGAAGCTATCGTCGCAAGTTTTGCGGATATTATGAAGCGTTCACGCATTTATCAAGCAAGTAAGCTGGAAGAAAGTAGGTATCTAGAATGAAAGTAAAACAATTAAGTGATAGTCAAGGTCTTTCTTACTTACATTTAGTAATGTTAAGTCTTTATGCAATCTTGTTAGGGGTGCTGGTTGGACTGATTGATGCTGTTTTTGGGCGCGTGCTGATAGGACTCTCGGAATTTCGTGACCACCATCTCTTTTATCTAGTCCCGGCACTTCCTTTAGCAGGTCTTTTGATAGTTTACCTTTACCAAAAGTTTGCGGGTAAGGCGGCACAGGGAATGGGCTTGATTTTCAAGGTTGGACATAATGAGGAGGATCAAGTCCCCCTAAGGTTAATTCCACTTGTGACTGTAACCACATGGCTGACCCACCTTTTCGGGGGTTCTGCAGGTCGTGAGGGAGTTGCTGTACAACTGGGGGCCACAGTTTCTCATGCTTTTAGTCGCTATTTTAAGCTCCCGAATGCTTCACGTATTTTCTTGATCATGGGTATGGCCGCTGGTTTTGGAGGACTCTTCCAAACACCAATCGCTGCGACCTTCTTTGCGCTTGAGGTCTTGACCCTAGGACAGTTAAGTCTGCCAATCTTGGTACCGACTCTTATTGCATCTTTTATGGCTAGTACGACAAGCCATCTCTTAGGTCTTGAAAAATTTAGCCACTTTGTCTCCGAAAGTTTGACTATTGACCTTGAGACGTTTATGAAATTAGCTCTTTTAGGTTTGGCCTTTGGTATTGCAGGAAATCTCTTTGCTTATCTCTTGTCACTAGCTAAAAAGAAAGTAGCAAGTCTGCTCCCAAATCCTTATTATCGTGTTCTCTTAGGAAGTGTCGTCTTAACCTGTCTTCTTTTGATTTTGTGGAAGGGACGCTATACAGGTCTTGGAACGAATTTGATTGCTTTAAGTGTTGGTGGTGGGACCATTTATCCATTGGATTGGCTCTTGAAATTGCTCTTGACCGTCTTTACCCTATCTCTTGGTTTCCAAGGAGGAGAAGTAACCCCTTTGTTTGCTATCGGAGCCAGTCTTGGTGCTGTTCTAGCACCAGTTTTAGGACTTCCAATTCCACTTGTAGCAGGTCTAGGCTATCTGTCTGTCTTTGGTAGCAGTACCAATACCCTTTTAGCCCCTATTTTCATTGGCGTTGAAGTCTTTGGTCCCGCTAATGCAGTCCCTTACGCGATTGTCATGGCTTTTGCTTATCTCATAAATCATAAGACGAGCATTTATGGACAACAAAAAATGCTAGAAATGCAATAAGATACTAGACATCCTGATAATTTTTTGATAAGATACTAAGAGTGTGTAATGGACACACAAAAATAACGGCTAATCCGCTGAGACACAGAGGTTGCTCTTAAGATTAGTAAGATAGGAGTATATAAAAATGAATCCATTGATCCAAAGTTTGACAGAAGGTCAACTTCGTACTGACATCCCATCATTCCGTCCTGGTGACACAGTTCGCGTTCACGCGAAAGTTGTCGAAGGAACTCGTGAACGTATCCAGATCTTTGAAGGTGTAGTTATTTCACGCAAAGGTCAAGGGATCTCAGAAATGTACACAGTTCGTAAAATTTCAAGCGGTATCGGTGTAGAACGTACTTTCCCAATCCACACTCCACGTGTTGAAAAGATTGAAGTTGTACGCTACGGTAAAGTCCGCCGTGCTAAACTTTACTACTTGCGTGCTTTGCAAGGTAAAGCTGCACGTATCAAAGAAATCCGTAAATAATTTACAGATTTCACATAAAAAATCTGTCCTCGTGGCAGATTTTTTCATAAGTCCTCTTAGTTAAATGGATATAACAACTCCCTCCTAAGGAGTCGTTGCTGGTTCGATTCCGGCAGGGGACATTTTTAAGCCTTTAACCATGCGGTTTTAAAGCGTTTTGTCCACATTCTGTCCAAATTTGTTTTATCTTTTCGTCATTGCGTGATTTCTGCTCTTGTAACTGGTGGGCGTAAACTTCCAGTGTGATGTTTAGGTTTTCATGTCCTAAAACTTGCGATACAGAAATCAAGTCGATATCATGGGCTATTAGATAGCTGGCATAAGTGTGCCTTAACGAGTGGACACGTACTTCACGCCCAATGATTTTACGCAAGGTCTTATTAACTGCATTGTTG
Source organism: Streptococcus sp. HMSC068F04 (assembly GCF_001837455.1). Taxonomy (NCBI): domain Bacteria; kingdom Bacillati; phylum Bacillota; class Bacilli; order Lactobacillales; family Streptococcaceae; genus Streptococcus; species Streptococcus sp. HMSC068F04. The sequence goes on along the minus strand of NZ_KV832518.1, from coordinate 8,508 downwards.
GACAAGGAAGGCATCAGTCTGCCGTCCTCGGTAGGTGGTAGCTGGTCAATAAATTTTATAAATTCATCATCAAGCGGTATCTCTCGGATACTGCTTTTTGTTTTGGTCGGTAAAAAACCAGTATTGTTTTTATAGTCCCATGTCTTATTGACTGACAGCATGCCAGTATCTCGGTTGATATCATCCACTGTCAGTCCTAGACACTCAGCAAAACGGATACCAGTTTTACCTATAAGCTAAACAGTATGTAGCTGACAAAGATTTTAGTCCAGAGGCAAACAAGGAGCTTCGAGACTACAACTTTTCTATGTCTGTTGGTCGTCAAGAGCTTCTTATCCAAGAGTTAGAACTCGAACTATTGGTTTTATCTGAAGGCGAACGTCAATTAACTAACGATTATCTGATGAATGGCTATAAGAGCGAAATTGTAAGAGGAAGCCTGCTTGATCAGACGGTGCCTAACAAGAAAACACTTGAAAGGTACATGACGACGGCTGTTAACGCTAATTTCGAAGGCGCTAAATGGTCGGAGCGTATCTGGGGTAGAAATGCTCAGCTACGGCAACTTGTTAGAACTGAGGTAACGAGGGCTTTAATTCGTGGAAATAACGGCTTAACGATTGCGAGACGCATTAGAAAACACATGGATGTGCTCCGTACTAATGCAGAGCGTTTAGGTATCACGGAACATGCTAGAGTTCAAACTTTGGCGCAGAAAGATATTATGAAAGAAAACGGTTTTGAGTATTTCAAACTCATGCCAGATTCAAGAGCTTGCGATTATTGTAAACAGGTTGGCCGTGATACCGAGAAGGAACCTGTTCCAATTGACAAGATTGATAGCGGACTAAATGCCCCGCCTATGCCCCCATATTGTCATTGTGCAGTTGCTGAAGTGTATTTGGACAAAGAGAAATTGCATAAAATTAATGAAAATGGTATTGTACAAGTGGATGAAGTAATCAATGGAACTCCGCACCCTGTCGGGGAGGCGAGAAAGGTGATTCAACACAATGCTTAGAACGGTGATATTCTTGGGTGTTCTTTCTATAACTATGATGGTATGAGGTATAAGGATATTCACTTCACGAATCACAGATAACCAGATAAACATTCATTTTGAAAAAACAGGGAATACGCTCACGATATTGATTACCACGAACCTAGTAAATCAAAAGCCAAGAAGAGAACAACCAGGAAGTTAACTGATGAAGAGAGGAGTGAGAATGGCGATGTCTTATAGTCAAAACCTAAAGGAATTAAAACAACTTTGCGAATATCTTTGGGATGCAGATTTTGAAGTTGATGGTAAAACTGTTAGCATTCTTCCTGAATCAGAAAATAACATAGTTGTTGTTTACGATGGCAAGGAGATAATCGTAAAGTCGTTTGATGAGCTCATAGAACTGAAACTGGACGGCGTTACACTGCCAAAATTGATGGAAAACGTCGAAGTAAGGTATGCTTAATAAATAATTGAAGTCGTAGCAATACGGCTTTTTCTTATGCGCTGATAGCCGTGCTAGCTAAAGGGCTTTGGGGTTCGATACCTCGTCAGCGCATAGGGCTAATTTAAGCCCTAAATAAACAATACTAGCGTGGCTTGTAACGTAGTATTTCAGATGAGACTAGAAGGGGATAGCTACCTCATTCGTGGCTCTGACGGTGTACAACTAGGGGACTAGGTGGGAGGAAATTATGGAACAAGATAACAATATCGAAATGACAAAGGAGCAATTGGCGAATTCTATTCAGATGGTCATTTGACTTTGGTGCCAAATGGTTCATTGGGTTCTACCGTTTTCGGTACAACTCCAGAAGAGTCAGATTTGCAATCTGGCAATACTCCAGAAGCAGAAGTTGAAGTTGTTGATCAAGGTTTCGCAATTACAACTACTAAAACAATCGACTAGGTTAACAACCAAACCAAGGTATCAATGATTCTTTCCTTTTTTGATGCTCTCTATTTCGTAACGATTAATCAATTTAAGTATGTACCTATGTTTGTAAACGATTATTCCAAATTTATTTGAAAGTTCGTCTAATTTTTTCTTGATTTCAAAATTCATAGACCAGAACATTGTCCCCATAAGTTAATTTCATAAGAAAAACACCTCAAAAGTTAATTTTTTTCTGTCTAACTTTTGGGGTGCAGTTCACAAATGTAATGATATTATATTTTTTCTTTTCTTTTCTTTTCAATTTGGCTCTGTTCCTAGTCATAGATGAAGAGTTAAAAATAACAGTAAAAAACCAGGTTTCCCTGGTTCTCATTATTAGCGACTTACACGACGGCGAGCTGCTTTTTTACGATTTTCTTCGATGAAAGCCAATTTCTTTTCTTCTGGTTCGATAATTGTCTTTTTAACTGCGAAAACGGCACCTGCAACGGTAGCAGCAGTTCCAAGAACGCCAGTAGCAAGACCTTTAGCAAATGAATGTTTTTTAGCCATGAGACTATCCTCCGTATATGTTATAATATGCTTATATTATCTAAAAAAATATCTAGAATAGCAAGTGAAAACATTATGAAAACCAAACTTATTGTAGTAGCTGGTCCTACTGCTGTAGGAAAAACAGCGCTTGGAATTGAATTGGCCAAGCGTTTTAATGGCGAAATTATTTCAGGAGATAGCCAGCAGGTTTACCGACAATTGAATATAGGAACCGCCAAGGCCACTCCTGAAGAGCAGGCAGCAGCAGTGCATCATCTGATTGATGTTCGCGATGTTGATGAGTCCTATTCAGCCTATGATTTTGTGATAGAGGCAGAGGTTGCCATTTCTGACATTGTTAGTCGTGGCAAGCTGCCTATTATAGTAGGAGGAACAGGTCTCTATTTACAAAGTCTCCTAGAAGGGTATCACCTAGGGGGACAGGTAGATCAGGAGCAGGTTTTAGCCTATCGCTCGGAATTAGAGCAATTATCTGATCAGGAACTTTTTGAAAAAATTGATCGCTTAGGTATTGAGATTAAAGAGATTAACCGTCGTCGTGCCATTAGAGCACTTGAACTTCATCGTTTTTCGGAGAATCTTGAAAATACTGAGACGACTTATGATCCCTTTCTTATCGGATTAGATGATAAACGTTCCTTGATCTATGACCGCATCAATACACGAGTAGACAAGATGGTTGAACATGGTCTCTTGGAAGAGGCCATATGGCTGTACGAAAATTATCCTAATGCCCAGTCAGCTCGTGGTATAGGCTACAAGGAGTTGTTTCCTTATTTTGCTGGGAACCAGAGCTTGGACGAAGCCTTGGAAAAACTCAAGCAAAATACGCGTCGATTTGCTAAACGTCAATTAACCTGGTTCAGAAATCGAATGACTGTTAAGTTTTATCAGATTTCTAGTCCAGAATATCCTAAAAATGTCGTTCAAGATCTTGAATTATTTTTAAATGAAAGGGAAGGAGAAAAGGTAGGTCAATCTTAGTTTTAAGAACCTATCTTTGCTATAATGGTAGTTATGACTAACGAAGAAAAAAAATCAGCCTATGAATTAATGCTAGCACAGGCTAAGGTGCTTTTTGCCAATGAAGACAATGCTATGGCCAACTTTTCTAATGCCTCAGCTCTCTTGAATACAACCCTACCAAATTCTGTGTTCACAGGCTTCTACCTGATGGATAATGTCAAGAATGAGTTAATCCTTGGCCCTTTCCAAGGTAATGTTTCTTGTGTTCGAATTGCCCTAGGTAAGGGTGTTTGTGGCCAGTCTGCAGCAGAAAATAGAACCCTAATTGTCGAAGATGTCACCAAACACGCCAATTACATTGCTTGTGATTCCGCTGCTCGAAGTGAAATTGTTGTACCAATGGTCAAAGATGGCAAATTAGTTGGTGTTCTCGATTTGGATTCTCACCAAGTAGGAGACTATAACGACGTAGACCAAGATTATCTGGAAGCGTTTATCAAAATTCTACTCGAGAAAACCGAGCTTACATTTGGAATGTTTGAGGTAAACTAATGTATCAAGCCTTATATCGTAAATACCGTAGTCAGACCTTTGGTGAAATGGTTGGTCAAAAAGTGATTTCAACCACGCTCAGACAGGCGGTAGAGTCAGGGAAAATCAGCCATGCCTATCTCTTTTCTGGGCCACGTGGTACCGGTAAAACCAGTGCGGCGAAAATCTTTGCCAAGGCTATGAACTGTCCTAATCAAGTTGATGGTGAGCCTTGTAATCACTGCGATATTTGTCGCGATATTACTAACGGAAGTCTCGAAGATGTTATCGAGATTGATGCGGCTTCCAACAACGGTGTGGATGAGATTCGTGAGATTCGTGATAAGTCGACCTATGCTCCAAGTCGTGCGACTTACAAGGTCTATATTATCGACGAGGTTCACATGCTTTCGACAGGTGCCTTCAATGCTCTTTTGAAGACTTTGGAAGAACCAACTGAAAATGTGGTCTTTATCCTGGCGACCACTGAATTACATAAGATTCCAGCAACCATCCTCTCTCGTGTTCAACGTTTTGAGTTTAAATCGATCAAGCAGGGAGCTATTAAAGAACATTTGGCTTCAATTCTGGAAAAAGAAGGATTAACCTTTGATGATGAGGCTTTGACCATTATTGCTCGTCGTGCGGAAGGTGGTATGCGTGATGCTTTGTCAATCTTAGACCAAGCACTGAGTCTGTCTCCGGACAATCATGTCAGCCAAGCCGTAGCTGAAGAAATCACAGGTTCTATTGGTTTAACAGCCCTAGACAGTTTTGTCGCTAACGTTCGCAATCAAGAGACTACGCAAGCTTTATCAAATCTTGAAACTCTTTTTGATAATGGCAAGTCTATGAGCCGTTTTGCGACGGATCTCTTGGAGTATTTCCGTGATCTTTTGATTGTCAAAGCGGGCGGAGAGAACAGTCACCATAGTCCCCTTTTTGAAGAGAATCTTTCTCTGGAGCAAGACCGACTTTTCCAATTGATTGACTTGGTTACAAGTGCCTTGCCAGAAATTAAAACTGGAACACATCCTAAAATCTATGCGGAAATGCTGACTATAAAATTGTCAGAGACTCATACTCAGGCTTCACAAGAAATTCCGGGGAATTTGCAAGAAGAGTTAGATAGTCTTCGTCGCGAGGTAGAAGGTCTACGTAAAGCTCTTAAAGAGGGCAAAGCCCAAGGAGAAGTAGCACCAACTCGAAAAGCCAAACCTGCTTATCAGTACAAGGTGGATCGTGAAAAGATTCTTACTATTATGCGTGAAACCATGGAAAATCCGCAGAAATCACGCCAGTGTCTGGATGCCCTAAAGGCAACTTGGCCTGAAATCTTGGATTCTATTAGCCCACAAAATAGGGCACTTTTGAATGGCTCCGAGCCTGTACTGGCCAATCAGGAAAATGCTATCCTGGCATTTAATGCCGCTTTTAATGCTGAACAGGTCATGAAACGCAGTGATCTCAATGATATGTTTGGCAATATCATGAGTTCAGCTGCCGGTTTCTCACCTAATATTATGGCTGTTCCAAAAGCAGAATTTGAAAAACTCCGAACAGAATTTGCACGAAGTCTCAAATCCAAAGAAGAATTGGAAAAAGAAGATCGCGAAGAGTATATCCCTCAAGAACTCGACTTTCTCTCTGATGTAGTAGAAATAGAGGACTAAAAAGGTCCAGTGGACCTTTTTAGGTCCGAGCCAAGAAACCCAAAAGCGAGGCTGTTCAGTGGACCTTTTTAGGTCCAATCCCAGTAAGTTAGATGGCGAGATAGTCAAGTGTAATTTGATAGATTTCTGAAGCTAATAATTGGAAGGTCCATCCGTGTAAAAATGAAAAGAGCCTAGACTGCTTGTCCTAGGCTCTATCTATTGATATAATAATCTTATGATTCAACAAATTTTGTTTATAACGCTTGAAACTATTTTTGAAACGGTTTGTTTTAATTACAGTTTACAACACGGCTATTACTTTTTTACAGCCTTTTTTGGGTATTTACTGTTTCGTCGTCTTTGGACAACCTACGTTGTTTCACGCATTGCGCGTGCAGCCGACAAGTCTACCAAGAAGTAAGGCTCACTTCGCCAGCGGTCAACCATTTTTCCCGACCATCATCAGTAAGAACGAGAAGTTGGCCCTTATCGCCAATTTCCTTGGCAACACCAGTATAAGTCTTTCCAGCTTGTTCAAAGGTCACTTGTTTGTCTAAAACGAGGGACTTTTCTTTATAGACCTTGACCAAATCGCTAGTAGGAATGGTTAAAAAGAGTCTCCAAATTTCTGAAATGAGCTGGTTTCGAGTAATGCTTGGTTTTTCAGAAGTAAAAAGACTAGTAGCTTTATTAGCTAACTCTTCAGGAAAATCACTGATTGAGAAGTTAAGCCCAACCCCGATAATGACATCTGTGATGCGACCAGATTCGATAGAACTAATGGCTTCGGTAAGGATACCAGCCATTTTTTTGTTGTTGAGGTAGATGTCATTAACCCATTTGATTTCTGTATTGATGCCAGTTAGACGCTGGATAGCTTTGACAATAGCAGCTGCCGCCATCATCGTATAAGGTGGTAACTCCTCAAAATGACAGTTGGGCTTTAAGTGGATACTCATATAGATACCACCTTGTGGACTGGCAAAGAAGTGACGTTCAAATCGTCCTTTGGCTGCCTTTTGACTTGATGCCAGGTAAAGTGCAGGCGTCGGATTATTCTTTTCCATGCCATGTTTAGCATCTAGTTGGGTAGAGTTAGAATCTGGATTAAAGTAGACTGGAATGTTGAGTTGCTTAGAGATGTCTTGAGGAAGAAGAATATCTCCCTTTTCTAAATAGTAGCCTTTCTTGCGGACACTTGTAATGTCAATTCCTTGTTCTTGAAGTGTTTGAATTGCCTTCCAAATGGCTGTCCGTGAGACACCAAGGCTTTTAGCCAAGCTCTCTCCCGTCACAAAGTCAGGACTCTTCGATAAGATGTCATAAACGTGTTCATAAGTTTTCATATCCTAAGTATAATACAAATGATGGCAAAATGCTCACTATAACTTATTGATAAGGCTTGATAATAAATAACTATATGACTAGACTGAAAAAACATGATATAATGGAAGGTAGTTATTAAGTCCCGATAAGGCAACAGTCATTCTAGAGTTGGCTGTTGGTTCTTTGTAACTTTTTAACGGCGTCTAGCTCCATTAGGAGTATAGCGTTTTACCTATTAGGAGACGGTTAAATCCGTGCTGTCTAATACTATTTTTCATATTAAAAGGGGGACATTTTATATGTCAGAACGTAAACTTTTCACGTCTGAATCAGTATCTGAGGGGCATCCAGATAAAATTGCAGACCAAATTTCAGATGCCATTCTTGATGCGATTTTAGCAGAGGATCCAGATGCACACGTTGCAGCAGAAACAGCTGTCTACACTGGTTCTGTCCATGTTTTCGGTGAAGTTTCTACAACAGCTTATGTAGATATTAACCGTGTGGTTCGTGATACTATCGCTGAAATTGGTTATAACAATGCAGAATACGGCTTTGCGGCAGAATCTGTTGGGGTTCACCCATCATTGATTGAACAATCTCCAGATATTGCTCAAGGTGTCAATGAAGCACTTGAAGTTCGTGGAACTGGTGATCAAGATCCACTTGATCTTATCGGAGCTGGTGACCAAGGTTTGATGTTTGGTTTTGCTATTGACGAAACTCCAGAGTTTATGCCACTTCCAGTTAGCCTCTCACATAAATTGGTTAAAAAATTGGCAGATTTGCGTAAATCTGGTGAGATTTCATACCTTCGTCCAGATGCTAAATCTCAGGTTACCGTTGAGTATGATGAGAATGACCAACCAGTACGCGTTGATACAGTTGTTATTTCAACACAACACGATCCTGAAGCGACTAACGACCAAATTCGTCAAGACGTTATTGAAAAAGTCATTAAGGCAGTTATTCCAGCCGAATACTTGGATGATGAGACTAAATTCTTTATCAACCCAACAGGTCGTTTTGTTATCGGAGGACCTCAAGGAGACTCTGGTTTGACTGGTCGTAAGATCATTGTTGATACTTATGGTGGTTACTCAAGACATGGTGGTGGTGCCTTCTCTGGTAAGGATGCCACTAAGGTTGACCGTTCAGCTTCATATGCAGCTCGCTACATTGCCAAAAATATCGTAGCTGCTGGTCTTGCTAAGAAAGCAGAAGTACAATTGGCTTATGCTATCGGTGTTGCTAACCCTGTGTCTGTCCGTGTTGATACTTTCGGAACGGCGACAGTTGCTGAAAGCAAACTTGAAGCTGCTGTCCGCGATCTCTTTGACTTGCGTCCAGCAGGTATCATTCAAATGCTTGATCTTAAACGTCCTATCTATCGTCAAACAGCGGCCTATGGTCACATGGGACGTACGGACGTCGATCTTCCATGGGAAAAATTGGACAAGGTAGATGCCCTCAAAGCAGCTGTAGAAGCTTAACGAATAAAATTAGTTCCAAAAAACAGAATTTTAATATAAATTCTGTTTTTTTGTCTCTTGAATATACAATATAAGTGCACA
>NZ_KV832517.1:0-12123 GCF_001837455.1 Streptococcus sp. HMSC068F04 | reverse complement strand
GGAGCGAAACGGACTTAAAGTCACAAAAATGAAAAAAAGCTCGAAAATTTCGAGCTTCTGCATTATTTAACGTTTAATTTTACAGTGGGCATGATTTGGAAGGTCATTTCGCTTTTCATATCCCGGACGGTATTTTTCCTCAGGAATTTCCTGCCAATCATCCAAAAGAGCAATCGATTGATAGACCTGCAGGTATTCGTCACACTCCTCACACCAGTGCTTATCCTCTTGATTCCAAAAAGCAGTCATGACACTACTACGGCTGATATAACTTGGAAAGGTTTCCTCCATCGCAAACCAAAGTTTTTTATAGTACTTGAGGGCATCGTAAAAATTTTCAAATTCCTTAGTACTGATGATATCCTCTTGCCAGCCTTCTAGGAACCACCACGGTTCCAAATCCCCTTTCATTTCAACTACTTGGTACATTTTTCTTTCTCACTTCATCTTTGGTGTTCTTATTATACAAAATTTTCTGGAAAAGATAAAAAAAATGGTCTTATATTTTATATTTATCAAAAATAGAAGAGATTCTAGTCATATAAATACGAAAAGAACCCACAATTCATTGTGAGTTCTTTTGCTTTCGTTTTAGTCTTCAGATGATTCCACAATTGCTTCATCAACAGCAATGTTTTCAATAACTTCAACTTCGTTAACTGAAAGTGGTTCAATGTTACGGTAACGGGCCATACCTGTACCAGCAGGGATAGTCTTACCAATGATAACATTTTCTTTAAGACCAAGGAGATGGTCTTTCTTACCACGGATAGCTGCATCTGTAAGGACACGTGTTGTTTCTTGGAAGGAAGCCGCTGACAAGAATGAATTTGTTTCAAGTGAGGCTTTCGTAATACCAAGAAGAACTGGACGAGATGTTGCAGGAACACCACCAGAGATAACAATATCCTTGTTAGCATCTGTGAAGTCAGAAATGTCCATAAGTGTACCTGGAAGGAGATCTGTATCACCTGGATCCATAACACGTACTTTACGAAGCATTTGACGAACCATTACTTCGACGTGTTTGTCACCGATTTCTACCCCTTGGCTACGGTAAACTTTTTGTACTTCTGCAAGAAGATAAGTTTCAACTGACAAGGTATCACGTACTTCAAGGAGACGTTTAGGTTGGATTGAACCTTCTGTCAAGGCCGCACCACGGTGTACTTCGTCACCCACTTCAACTTTCATACGAGCTGTAAATGGAACAACGTATTCACCCATTCCAGTCTTACCTTGAACGAAGACTTTCTTAGTACGTGTTGCAGCATCTTCTTCAATTTCAATAACAGTACCCTTAACTTCAGTGATAACCGCTTCCCCTTTAGGGTTACGTGCTTCAAAGATTTCCTGGATACGTGGAAGACCCTGTGTGATATCGGTGTTTGAGGCTACCCCACCGGTGTGGAAGGTACGCATAGTAAGCTGTGTACCAGGTTCCCCGATAGATTGAGCGGCGATAGTACCAACTGCTTCACCAACTTCAACCGCATCACCTGTTGCCAAGTTGATACCGTAACAGTGACGGCAAACACCGTGACGTGTGTTACATGTAAAGACTGAACGGATAGTTACTTCTTCAACACCAGCATTGACAATAGCAGCAGCCATGTCTTCAGTAATCAAAGTATCTGGACCTACGATTACTTCACCTGTTGTAGGATTCTTAACTGATTTCTTAGTGTAACGACCTTGAAGACGTTCTTCAAGTGTTTCCGTAACTTCTTTACCATCAGTAATCGCACGGATGAGAAGACCACGGTCTGTTCCACAGTCGTCTTCACGGATGATAACATCTTGGGCAACGTCAACCAAACGACGAGTAAGGTAACCTGAATCGGCTGTCTTAAGGGCCGTATCGGTCATACCTTTACGCGCACCGTGAGTAGAGAAGAACATTTCCAAAACGCTCAAACCTTCACGGAAGTTTGAAAGGATAGGCAATTCCATGATACGTCCGTTAGGAGCGGCCATCAAACCACGCATACCGGCAAGTTGAGAGAAGTTAGAGATGTTACCACGAGCTCCTGAGTCCATCATCATAACGATTGGGTTCTTAGGATCTTGTGTCTCAATCAGACGTTTTTCAAGTGCTTCTTTCGCTTCACGCCATGTTGTTGTAACAGCAACATAACGGTCATCATCTGTCATCAAACCACGACGGAAGGCCTTGTTAATTTCTTCAACACGGTGGTGAGCAGCATCGATAATTTCTTGTTTGTTATCGATAACTGGGATATCGGCGATACCCACTGTCAAACCAGCAAGTGTTGAGTGGTAATAACCAAGGTCTTTCAAACGGTCAAGGAAGGCTGATGTTTCAGTCGTACGGAGACGTTTGAAGGTTTCAGCGATGATGTTACCAAGATTTTTCTTCTTGAATGGTGCATTAATATCCAAACTATCAATAACTGTTTGGATATCTTGACCTGGTTCAAGGAAGTATTTATCTGGTGTACTATCTGTCAAGTTCTCATTTGTTGTTTCTTGAAGATATGGAATTTCTGCTGGGATGATTGAGTTAAAGAGAATCTTACCAACAGTTGTAACCAAAATCTTGTGAAGTTGGTTTTCTTTCCAAGGTTTATCAGGCATGCTGTCTACTGCAATACCTACACGGCTATGCAAGTGAACATAACCATTACGATAAGCCATAACTGCCTCATCAATATCCTTGAAGACCATACCTTCACCCTCACGGCCTTCTTCTTCCATAGTCAAGTAGTAGTTACCAAGAACCATATCCTGAGATGGCGTTACGACCGGTTTACCGTCTTTAGGGTTAAGGATGTGTTCAGCCGCAAGAAGGAGCAAACGTGCTTCAGCTTGAGCTTCTTCAGACAATGGAACGTGGATGGCCATTTGGTCACCGTCAAAGTCGGCATTGTAGGCCTCACATACCAATGGGTGAAGACGAAGAGCCTTACCATCAATCAAGACTGGTTCAAAGGCCTGGATACCCAAACGGTGGAGGGTAGGTGCGCGGTTAAGAAGTACTGGGTGTTCCTTGATAACATCTTCAAGAATATCCCAAATACGTTCATCACCACGTTCAACCATACGTTTAGCGGCTTTCACGTTACCTGCGTATTCACGCGCAACGATTTCACGCATCACAAATGGTTTGAAAAGTTCGATGGCCATCAAACGTGGCACACCACATTGGTACATTTTAAGTGTTGGACCAACGGCGATAACGGAACGTCCAGAGAAGTCAACACGTTTACCAAGCAAGTTTTGACGGAAACGACCTTGTTTACCTTTAAGCATGTGGCTCAAAGATTTAAGTGGACGACTACCTGGTCCAGTAATTGGACGACCACGACGTCCATTATCGATAAGGGCATCTACCGCTTCTTGCAACATACGTTTTTCGTTTTGCACGATGATACCTGGGGCATTCAATTCAAGCAAACGAGCCAAACGGTTGTTACGGTTGATAACACGACGATAAAGATCGTTCAAGTCAGATGCCGCAAAACGTCCACCATCCAATTGAACCATTGGACGAAGGTCTGGTGGCAATACTGGCAAAATGTTAAGAACCATCCATTCTGGTTTGTTACCAGACTTATAGAAGGCATCAAGAACGTCCAAACGACGAACAGCTTTAACACGTTTTTGACCAGTCGCGGTCTTCAACTCTTCTTTGAGTTCAGCAATTTCAGTTTCCAAATCTACTTGTTTCAAGAGATCTTGAATAGCTTCTGCACCCATTTTAGCGACAAATGAACCATGTCCATACTCTTGCAATTTTTCACGATATTCACGTTCTGTCAAGAGAGATTTTGGTTCAAGTGGTGTTTCCTTTGGATCAATAACCACGTAAGCTGCGAAGTAGATAACTTCTTCAAGCGCACGAGGACTCATGTCCAAAGTCAATCCCATACGAGAAGGGATTCCCTTGAAGTACCAGATGTGTGATACTGGTGCCTTCAACTCGATGTGACCCATACGTTCACGACGAACCTTAGCACGTGTTACTTCAACACCACAGCGGTCACAAACGATACCTTTATAACGGATACGTTTGTATTTCCCACACGCACATTCCCAGTCTTTAGTAGGACCAAAGATTACTTCGTCGAAGAGACCTTCGCGTTCTGGTTTGAGCGTACGGTAGTTGATTGTTTCAGGTTTCTTAACTTCACCATAAGACCATGAACGGACCTTAGTTGGTGAAGCTAGTGTGATTTGCATACTTTTAAATCGATTTACGTCAACCACTAGTATTACCTTTCTTTTGTTCTATTGACAATAGCAGCGCTATTCTCACCTTTATCAGCTACCTTAGCAGAGAGAGTGGACTCCCTCCCTAAAGCTTATTTATTCTGTTTTATCTGAAGCTTCTTCTTTAGCTTTTTCTAATTCAGCAGCTTCTTTGGCTTGTTGTACACGTGCTTTTTCAAGATCATCGACGTGCATGACATCGTCGTCTTCACCTTCATCAAGATCACGCAATTCAACTTCGTAGTCATCCTCATCAAGGACACGCATATCAAGACCAAGTGATTGCAATTCTTTAACGAGTACTCGGAATGATTCTGGTACACCTGGTTTTGGAATTGGTTTACCTTTAGTGATAGCTTCATAGGCTTTCAAACGTCCGTTAACGTCATCTGACTTGTAAGTCAAGATTTCTTGAAGGATATTTGATGCACCATAAGCTTCAAGGGCCCAAACCTCCATCTCACCGAAACGTTGTCCACCAAATTGTGCTTTACCACCAAGAGGTTGTTGGGTAACAAGTGAGTAAGGACCTACTGAACGAGCGTGAAGTTTATCATCAACCATGTGGTGAAGTTTGATCATGTACATGACACCGACTGACACACGATTATCAAATGGTTCACCTGTACGGCCATCGTAAAGGATTGTCTTAGCATCACTATCCATACCTGCTTCACGAACAGTATCCCAGAGGTCTTCTGAGCTTGCCCCGTCAAAGACTGGTGTTGCGATGTGAATACCCAAGTTACGAGCAGCCATACCAAGGTGAAGTTCCATAACCTGACCGATGTTCATACGTGATGGCACCCCAAGAGGGTTCAACATGATATCAACTGGTGTACCGTCTGGAAGGTAAGGCATGTCTTCAACAGGAACAATACGAGAAACAACCCCTTTGTTACCGTGACGACCGGCCATCTTATCTCCGACCTTGATCTTACGTTTTTGAGCGATGTAAACACGAACAAGCATGTTAACACCTGATTGCAATTCATCACCGTTTGCACGTGTGAAGATTTTAACATCACGAACGACACCATCACCACCGTGAGGTACACGGAGTGATGTATCACGTACTTCACGAGATTTATCACCAAAGATAGCGTGGAGAAGACGTTCTTCAGCAGAAAGGTCTTTTTCACCCTTAGGTGTTACCTTACCAACAAGAATGTCGCCTTCTTTAACCTCAGCACCGATACGGATAATACCCATTTCGTCAAGGTCTTTGAGGGCTTCTTCACCAACGTTTGGCAATTCACGTGTGATTTCTTCAGGCCCAAGCTTTGTATCACGTGTTTCTGATTCGAATTCTTCCAAGTGAACAGATGTATAAACGTCATCTTTCACAAGACGCTCACTCATGATAACGGCATCCTCGAAGTTGTAACCTTCCCATGTCATGTATGCGACAATAGGGTTTTGACCGAGGGCCATTTCTCCACCTTCCATAGATGGACCGTCAGCGATAAAATCACCTTTTTCAACAATATCGCCAACCTTAACCAAAGTACGTTGGTTATAGGCAGTACCTGAGTTTGAACGACGGAATTTTTGAATAGTATAAACATCAAGAGAACCATCTTCACGACGAACTTCAACTTTATCAGCATCAGAGTAGACAACTTTACCGTCGTGTTGAGCAATAACTGCAGCTCCTGAATCGTGGGCAGCTTGATATTCCATACCAGTACCAACATAAGGTGCTTTAGGATCAATCAAAGGCACAGCCTGACGTTGCATGTTGGCACCCATGAGGGCACGGTTAGAGTCATCGTTTTCCAAGAAAGGAATACATGCTGTCGCAACGGCAACTACCTGTTTAGGAGAAACATCCACGAAATCTACAAGGTGTGATGGGTACTCTTGGTTATTACCTTGATGACGCCCCATAACGATCTCTTCTGCAAATGTTCCATCTTCGTTCAATTTAGAGTTAGCCTGAGCAACTGTGTACTCATCTTCTTCGTCGGCAGTCAACCAAACTACTTCGTTGGTTACTTTACCAGTTGCACGGTCAACCTTACGATATGGTGTTTGAATGAAACCATACTTGTTAAGGTGTCCGTATGAAGACAAGTTATTGATCAAACCGATGTTAGGTCCTTCAGGTGTTTCAATTGGACACATACGACCGTAGTGCGTGTAGTGCACGTCACGAACTTCATATCCGGCACGGTCACGTGTCAAACCACCAGGTCCCAAGGCTGACAAACGACGTTTGTGTGACAACTCTGACAATGGGTTGTGTTGGTCCATGAACTGTGACAACTGTGAAGAACCAAAGAATTCTTTAACAGCTGCAGTTACAGGGCGAATATTGATGATTTGTTGTGGTGTCAAGACTTCGTTATCTTGAACTGACATACGCTCACGTACGTTACGTTCCATACGAGCCAAACCAATACGGAATTGGTTAGCAAGCAATTCACCAACAGCACGGATACGACGGTTACCAAGGTGGTCGATATCGTCTACTTTACCGATACCTTCAGCAAGGTTGAGGAAGTAGCTCATTTCAGCCAAGATATCCGCTGTTGTCAAAGCACGAACTTTGTCATCTGGGTTGGCATTACCAACAATTGTAACCACACGGTCTGGATCATTTGGTGCAACAACCTTGAATTTTTGAAGAACAACAGGTTCTGTAACCACCGCATAATCGTTTGGTGTGTATACAAATTTGTTCAAATCACCATCCAAGTATTCTGCGATTGAATCAATCACATCACGTGTCATTTCAGTACCAGCTTCAACAAGGATTTCACCTGTTTCAGGATCTACCAAGTTTTCAGCAATTGTTTGTCCCAAAAGACGTGTCTTGATGTTAAGTTTTTTGTTGACTTTGTAACGGCCAACAGCAGCTAAGTCATAACGACGTGGATCAAAGAAACGAGCTACAAGCAAGCTACGTGAGCTATCGGCAGTTTTTGGTTCACCTGGACGAAGACGTTCATAAATTTCTTTAAGCGCTTCATCAGTACGTGAATCTGCTGGGTTTTTGTGGATATCTTTTTCAATGGTGTTACGAACCAACTCGCTATCACCAAAGATATCAACAATTTCGTCATCACCTGAGAATCCAAGCGCACGCACAAGCGTTGTGAATGGAATCTTACGTGTACGGTCGATACGAGTGTAGGCGATGTCTTTTGAATCTGTTTCGAGCTCAAGCCATGCCCCACGGTTAGGGATAACTGTTGATCCATAACCCACTTTGCCGTTTTTATCAACCTTATCGTTAAAGTAAACACCAGGTGAGCGCACCAACTGAGAAACAATAATACGTTCACCACCATTGATGATGAAAGTACCCATCTCAGTCATAATAGGGAAATCTCCGAAGAAGACTTCCTGAGTTTTGATTTCACCAGTTTCTTTGTTAATAAGACGGAAAGTCACAAAGATAGGTGCTGAGTATGATGCATCGTGGATACGAGCTTCTTCAAGTGTATACTTAGGCTCTTTCAATTCGTAACCAACGAATTCCAATTCCATAGTGTCTGTGAAGTTTGAGATAGGAAGTACATCCTCAAAAACCTCTTTAAGACCAGTATCCAAGAATTCTTTGAATGAATCCGTTTGGATTTCAATCAAGTTTGGTAAATCAAGAACTTCTTTGATTCTTGAAAAACTACGACGGGTACGATGTTTCCCGTATTGAACGTCATGTCCTGCCAAGTCTTCTACTCCTTTTCTACATTCGAGACCTGCTTTGCAAGTCGTGCACTTTAAATATTTGTCTTCTGCCTTTTTCAGTTGCTTGTCCCATTGACAAGTGATTAAACACTAAGATCCACTTAACTGATTAATGATAAGCGATAACTTAATCTGTGAATTTTTAGAACCTTTAAACATGCGTTACAACACTTGGAAATCCTAAAAATAAGCACAAAAATAGCAGCTAAATCTGACCGAAAAAACGTTGATTTAACTGCTGTATCTCTTGATTGGACAATATTTCAACCAAGTAAGACGACAAATAGTTGTCTATATTATACCTAATTTTTTACTTTTTTGCAAGTTTTCTTGGCAATTCCTAATGCCCTCCAAGAATGCTAGACCAGGCTTTTTGATAGTCACTGTCGGTTCCACCAATAGCAAACTTGTAAGTCGTATCTCCAGGTCCATTTTTAGCCCAGTAAGTATCAACCATTTCACCACTTACAGAAACATTACGACCATTGACAGACACTGTTGCTGGTTTAAGACCTGTTGATTTAAGCACACTTGCCTTAATGGCACTTGAATCGATATTAAACTTATCTCCCGTTTTAAAAATACCTGGATTAGCATTATAGATAGCGGAAGTCAAACGAGCCATATATTGGGAATTATATATGTAACCCGTTTTAGAATTGGTTGGTGTATTATTATCATATCCGGCCCAACCACCAAGAGTAATACCAGGCGTTGACACAATCAGCCAAGCATCCGCAAAGTTATCTGTCGTTCCTGTTTTACCCATCCAGTCCGCTGAGGCTGCTGCACCATTGACATTTTTCAATTCAGAATGAAATTGAGTTGTTGCTCCTTTAACTACCACTTCTTTGAGTAAGTTATCCATGATACTAGCCGTAGCTCTTGAAAAAACTTGAACTCCTTCAGATTTATGCTGATAGATAACTTCGCCAGTCCGGTCAGTAATACTATCAATCATATGGCCCTTCTCATAGACGCCACCATTGGAAAGCATTTGATAGGCATTTACTTGCTGGGCAACCGTAGTTTCAATTCCCCCGCCAAGAGGTAAACTTTCGATATTGTAGTTAGCAATCTTATAACCCATCTTGGTCATGTAACCCTCAACATCAACATCATGACGTTGAAGCATTTGATAAGTCCAAAAGGCTGGAATGTTCCATGAGGTATTGAGTGCCTCTTGTAGGTTCATCATAGCTGTACCCTTATCACCATCATGGAGAATAGGCGTTCCACCCGTAAAATTAGTTGGGTAGTTAGAAAGGATACTTGAGCTACCCATCAAACCTTGATCAATAGCAATTCCATAAGCGATAATAGGCTTAATAGAGGAACCTGGGGAGCGTGCCGTATCAAAGGCATGGTTATTTTGGTTATTTTCGTAACTACGACCACCAACAAATCCTAGAATTGCTCCGGTCGCATTATCCATGAGCACATTTCCGACTTCAACTCCACTATTACCTCCTTGGTCAAGGAGGCCACCATATTGACTCGCAGCATCTTGCATCGCATTATAAACTGCATTGTCAATAGTTGTCTTAACGCTGTAGCCACCGGTTTGGAGCTCTTGAAGAGCCCTCTCACGATAGCTTTCCTTTGTCTTATCATTTTTCAACTCTTGACTCGATACCTTGTCATGTTTAACGAGGTAATCATACATGACACCCTGAGCCTCAGACATGACAGAATAGTACAAATAGTCATGACTTACGGCATCAGACTTCTCACCAGCCTTGAAATCTTTAGTGATATCATAATTCTTATAGCTTTCGTACTGCGACTTATCTAGATAGCCACCGCGATAAAGATTGTAGAGTACATCTTGTTGACGTGCCAAGCCATAAGAAAGATCCTCTGCGTTTTTTAATTGTCCATCAGCTGTATAAGGTGAGTAGACAATTGGGCTCTGTGGTAAACCTGCCAGATAGGCAGCCTGAGGAACTGTCAAATCCGCTGCAGATACGCCAAAGATACCTTGAGCAGCCTCCTCAATACCAGCAATATTTTTCCCCTTGTTATTACGTCCAAAAGGAGAAACATTCAGATAATCGGTTAAAATTTCATTTTTAGAAACACGACGCTCCAATTGTAAGGCATAGATAATCTCTGCCGCCTTACGTTTAAAGGTTGGTGCATCTCCTGTTACCTGTTGCTTAATTAACTGCTGCGTTAGCGTCGAACCACCACTTGAAGAGCCAACTCCCAAAACTGATGACACCAAAGCCCTAAATACTGCCTTTGGCACAACACCCTTATGCTTCTTAAAATTTTCATCCTCAGTCGCAATGATGGCATTTTTGACATTGTTAGAAATCGCATCACTCTCAATAGGTGTTCTCAGCAAGTCAGTATCAATATCCGCAATCTTCTTAGAATCGGAATAGCTCATCGAAGATACCAAACTAACCTCACTAATCTGATTCAACAAGGTTTTGTCCTTAATCGACGGAACAGTCTCAATTTGACTCCCCAAATAACCCAAACCAATTCCTGCACCGAACAAGGTAAGGACGATAATAACCACATAAAAGAAATCAGACAAAAGCTTTAAGGTTTTTAAGAAAACATCGCCCATGTCTAAGAGTGTCATCCGGTCCTCAGGCGACTTTCTCCCTTGCTTACGATTCCACTTAGAATCAGTCGTAGATTTCCTTTCATTAAAAGATTTATCCCCTCTTTTAGACCTAAAACCAGCAAACCTTGTGCGAATAGCCTGCCCTAGTCGTCTAAAATAATTTATTATTTTTTCAAAATTCATAGAAATACCTCAAAGCCTATTATAACAAACTTTGACAAAGCTTGCATAGGACTACTTTCTTTTGGTATAATGGTGCAGAATATACTTTACTGGAGAATATCATGACAATTTTTGAAGAACTAAAAGCACGTGGCTTGATTTTTCAAACCACAGATGAAGAAGCCCTTGTAAAAGCCTTTGAAGAGGGACCAGTCTCATACTACACTGGTTATGACCCAACAGCAGACAGTCTCCACCTTGGACACCTTGTAGCTATCCTTACAAGTCGCCGACTTCAATTGGCTGGACACAAACCTTACGCCCTCGTTGGTGGTGCAACAGGTTTGATTGGTGACCCATCATTTAAAGATGCTGAACGTAGCCTCCAAACCAAAGAAACCGTTGAAGGTTGGGTTGAAAAAATCCAAGGTCAGCTCTCTCGTTTCCTTGATTTTGAAAATGGCGACAACAAAGCCGTTATGGTCAACAACTACGATTGGTTTGGTTCAGTCAGCTTCATCGATTTCTTGCGTGACGTGGGTAAATACTTCACAGTTAACTACATGATGAGTAAGGAATCTGTTAAGAAACGTATTGAAACAGGTATCTCTTACACTGAGTTTGCCTACCAAATCATGCAAGGTTACGATTTCTATGAACTCAACGATAAGTACGGCGTAACCCTCCAAATTGGTGGTTCTGACCAATGGGGTAATATGACAGCAGGTACTGAGCTCTTGCGTCGTAAAGCAGATAAATCTGGACACGTCATTACAGTTCCACTTATCACAGATTCAACTGGTAAAAAGTTCGGTAAATCTGAAGGTAACGCTGTCTGGCTTGATGCTACTAAAACAACACCTTACGAAATGTACCAATTCTGGCTCAATGTTATGGATGACGATGCTGTTCGCTTCTTGAAGATTTTCACTTTCTTGTCACTTGAAGAAATCGAAGAAATCGGTAAAGAATTTGACCAAGCTCGTCACCAACGTTTGGCACAAAAGATTTTGGCTCGTGAAGTTGTTACTTTGGTTCACGGTAAAGAAGCCTACGAACAAGCTGTTCACATCACTGAACAACTCTTCGCTGGTAATCTTAAAGCTCTCTCAGCACGCGACCTTAAAGTTGCCCTTAACGGTGTCCCAACTTATGAGATCTCAGGAGATGAAAATCTGAACATCGTTGAACTTCTCGTCAACGCTAAGATTTCACCTTCTAAACGCCAAGCACGTGAAGATGTCCAAAACGGTGCTATCTACATCAATGGTGAACGTGTACAAGACTTGGATTACACCCTCTCAGATGCAGATAAAATTGATAATGAAATTACTGTTATCCGTCGCGGTAAGAAGAAAAACTTTGTCTTGACTTACTAATTTTATGGCTATTCTCACTCCTTAATGGAGTGAGTTTTTTTTACCTTGAATTGTCAAATTAAGTGCATACTT
>NZ_KV832516.1:0-1943 GCF_001837455.1 Streptococcus sp. HMSC068F04 | reverse complement strand
AAGTATGCACTTAATTTGACAATTCAAGCTCTAGAAAACTAATAGCTCTGGTGGTGGGGTTAAAGGGTTTTTAGAGATGTATCAAAAAAGGTTGCTAATGAAATAGTGAGTATCGTGTTCCCTTGCATCTCAATATAAACGTCAAATAATTTATGGTAAGTTCAAAGCAAGTATAGCTCGAATCTTACGTTTATTATATTGGCAATACGGTGTAGAAATATACGAAGTGGGCTCTTGCCCAAACCATACTTATATGTAGGTCAGTATACCAGCAAAACTAGGCATTTCCTCTTTTATGGGATACGTAAAAAGAGTAGCTTAATAATATTCGAGTGATATGCTAATTTCAGGTATAAATATGGGAATCGCAAATTTTGGTGTCAAATTTTTTATGTTGATACGGTGGTTCGGGATCAGGAGCAAATTGAAGAATTTATTCGTAATCAATAATAAGAAGACGTGATAGCAGCTCAGTCTTTGTGAGGATTATGATTCGTTTACGGGTGAGAAGAATAAAAGAAAGTAGTCTCGATAAGACCAGCTAGCAAAGGTAGTGCTGAAGGAAAACAATTTGTTAGGCCTTGGTCGTTAGCATAGACATTCAGTCGAAGAACAAACCGCTGGTGATATGACCTGCACCCCAGAAGTTAGACAGAAAAAATCTAACTCTTGGGGTGTTTTTATTATGAAATTATGAGGATAAAGTTCTTATCTATGAACTGAGAAAGCAAGGGGGAAAGCTTTAAGCGACTTTTAAATCAATTTGGGATAAATATTTCTAATCTTAAGTACCTGATTAAATTGATTGATCGCTACGGAATAGAAATCGCCAAAAAAGGAAAGAATTGTTACTATTCTCCTGAATTAAAGCAGAAAATGCGGTTCTAAAAAATGAGAGTACTCCGATTGAGGGAAGAAAAACGGAAATTGTCCGAGGATTGGTAACTGAGTTTTCTTTAGACATGCTTCTAAAGATTATTAAGCTTGCCCGTTCAACTTATTATTACCACTTAAATTAGCTAGATCAAAGCGATAAGGATTATGATGTTAAAGCTGAAATTCAAGCTATTTTTACTGAGCATAAAGGAAATTACGGCCATCGTCGAATGACTTTTAAATTACGAAATCGTGTTTTTGGGGTCAATCATAAGAGGTGCAGCGGTTGATGAGCGTACTTGGTTTAATGGCTAGAATTTGCTGTAAACGCAAGTATTCTTCTCACAAAGGAGATATTGGTAAGAAAGCCGATAACCTTGATTCAACGCCAGTTTGAAGCTTCAAAACCAATGGCAAAGTGCTATACGGACGTGACAGGATTTGCCATCCCAGCAAGCACTCAAAAGCTTTATTTATCACCAGTTTTAGATGGTTTCAACAGTGAAATTATTGCTTATAATCTTTCAACGTCACCGAACTTGAAACAAGCTATTGTAGACCATATTGATTATTACAACAACAAACGTATTAAGATAAAACTGAAACTTTCTAGCCAAGGACATATTACCAAACGTGGGAATCCCTATACCAGAAATATTCTCTTTAAGTGCATTCATAACATAGCTTCAGCTAGCCACACCAATCTTTGTCATATCGCAGACTTCTATGAGAAACGGAAAAGACAATCGCAAGTGACTTCAACCAAACCACACACGATTGCCTCTATACATCGTCTCATTAGAACAATGTATTACCTCATAACGCATAACAAACTTTATGATTATACTTCTATCCAAAATCGGTAAAATTGTTTATGCCATATTGTTGTAACGCCTTATCAAAAAAATCATCAGATAAGGTGTTGGTTTAGTGTACACTTTTTACACTGAATTATAGTTAAAAAAGACAATTTCCTTAGTTTGACTATGGAAGTCAAACTATTTTTCGGCAAATACCTTGATATACTTGACAAATGGTAGAAAAGGACTTAGTCCTGTGCAATACAG
>NZ_KV832515.1:1088-18050 GCF_001837455.1 Streptococcus sp. HMSC068F04 | reverse complement strand
TTCGTCACCCACTACAGTTGACAAAGAGCCAAGAATGGTTATGCTATAGCTTATACTTCTACAACTTCCAAGTTTTTTCCACCTAGGAGAATAAGGTATTTATCAATCTTATCTATTTGATAGGCTTGGCTGAGTGCTTTAGCATAGAGGCTCATTTGCCCTTTGTAGCGGTCCTTAAGCTCACCAGGTTGAGTGAAGCGGTCTGTCTTATAGTCAAAGAGGACAATACGGTCTTCAAGAAGAAGGTAGCCATCGATAATACCACGGACGACAAAGTCTTCTTTACTAGCCGGATCTTCTGCCAACATTGCAAATGGCGCTTCACGACGCAACTTATCACGGTTAGCTAGAATGAGCTTCCCAAGTTCGGTGTCAAAGAAGCCTAAAAGTTTTTCTAACTCCACACGCGCCTTGACTTGATCATCTGCCGATACTAGACTTAGCGCCTGAGTCAGATCTTGAAGGGTCACCTTGTCAGAAAGACTCAAGCGTTGCATGAGTTCATGGGTGGCTGAACCAACTGCAGCTCCAGTGACCTTCGTTTTTTGCCCAAAATCTGGAAGCTCAAAGCTAGTGGATGTCTCAAGAGGTTGCACCTCCTCTTTCTTGTCCATAATATCCACCCCTTCCGTATCCATGACAGGTTCGTAGAAGGCTTTGAGCTGGCTGGGCGTACGCACAGATGGCAGGTCAATCGCTGGTGCATAAAGTTGGTTGAGTTTTTCAACACTTTCTAAGACCGTTAGGGCACGCTTAATGTCTTCCGTCTGGCGATTGTTAGATAGATCATCAGCATCTACTGCCGCTTGAACTTCAACCTGACCAATAGCCTCTGGAGTCAACTCCTCAGCCTCAACAAAGCGAACAGTAAACTTGAGATCCTTTCTCATAAAGGCAGTATCCAAAGCCATAACCCAATCCTGATAAGTAGAAATTTGGTCACGTAGAGCTACTGGTAGGCGATTATTTTCAACATCTGTGCCAAATTGCTGGGTCAATTTTTCCTTACTGCCCTTACCAACTAGGTAGAGTTTTTTCTCTGCACGGGTCATTGCAACATAGAGCAGACGCATCTCTTCTGAGATACTTGCTCGACGCTCTTCCCTACGATTTTCCTGGAAGGTTAAGGTCTCGAGAACAACATTTAACTTAGGCAAATTGGTGTTTACCTGGTCTTTGAGGTCAGCTAGATACTTAATGCCTAGTCCTTTTTCACGGTTAATGATGTACTTACCACTCAGTCCGTCCTTGCTGTGACCAATGAACTTGCGATTCATCTGCAAGACAAAGACATACTTGAACTCTAGTCCCTTGGACTTGTGAATGGTCATAAGGCTAACGGCATTTTTGGGAACCAAGTCTGTCACTTCCTCTAGGTCGTTACCGCTAGAAATGATTTTATCAATCATACCAATAAAACGAGAAAGTCCCTTAAAGCCAGTCTTTTCATAGGCATTGGCACGCAAGGCAAGGGCGTAGAGATTGGCCTGGCGTTGCTCAGCTCGTGGAAGACTGCCAACATAATCATAATAGAAACGATCGTCGTAAATCTTCCAGATGAGGTCATAGAGCGAGTGCCACTTACTGTAATCACGCCAATCTGACAGAGTCTCAATGAAGAGAGTCAACTTGGCCTCCAGTCCTTGCGTCACGACTTCTGGATGAAGTCCTGATTTAGTATGAGCTGCAAAAAGCTTATCATAGAATTGTCCTTTGTCAGCCTGAACAGCAATCCGAGCCAAATCGTCCTCGTTGAAGTTAAACATCGGTGAACGAAGGAGGGCAACCAAGGCGTAGTCATTGAGAGGATTATTGATGGCACGAAGGGTGTCCAACATAATCATAACTTCTAGTGACTCTAGGTAGCTTGACTTGTACTCGTCAGGAACCAAGGGAATTCCGTGCTCCTCAAAGCTTGCCATCAAGTCCAGATAGGTATTACGGGTTGGTGCTAGGAGGGTAATGTCCTCAAAATGTACACCCTGCTCGTGAAGTTTGATGATTTCTTTGATAACCAAGGAAATCTCTCCGCTACTAATAGGTTGATCAGGACCTTCTTCGTCAGGAGTCATACTTCCTTCATCACTATTGAAAATCAGAACCTCTGTCTCATTTTCAAGATGGGGTTCTTTTTGCTTCTGGCTACCCGCTACCAGCATGTGAGTCTTGTCATAGAGGATGTCCCCGATTTCCTGGTCCATGAGGTGACTGAAAACACCATTGGTCGCATCAAGAACCTCAGATTGACTACGGAAGTTCTCTTTAAGGAGAATCAGCTTACCTGCATCTGGATTTTCAAGGAAGAGCTGAAACTTGCCATTAAAAATCTGAGGATCAGCCTGACGGAAACGATAGATGGATTGTTTGATATCTCCCACCATGAATCGATTGTGGCCGTTAGATAGGAGTTCCAACATGCGTTCTTGGGTATGGCTATTGTCCTGATACTCGTCTACCATTACTTCATGGTAACGGTCACAGTAGCTAGCTGCCACCTCTGGATTATCCTCCAAAATACGGATAGCAAAATGGGCAATATCTGAGAATTCAAAAGCATTTTCCTGAATCTTGGCCTGTAAATACTGATCCGAAAAATCAAGTACAAAGGCCTGAAGCAGCTCTAACAGAGGTAAGATGTTATCATTATGCTTGGTCAAAACCTCGAGGACCGTTAGCTGGGTATCAACCTCTCGCAACTGGGCCACAAACTCATTTTTGGTCTTGTTGTAAGCCTCCTTGTAGGCCTTGAGTTCCTCGTCTTTGGGACGAGTCATATTGGTCAAACCAGTCCCTCCTGACAAAGTCAAGAGTTGTTTGAGCAAGTCCTCCATATCCGTTTGGTCATTGGCCAAGGCTCCTTCAAGAAGGCTAATGGCATCTGACACATTATTTAGATATTTGGCCTTGGCAAATTCACGCTGAGCTAGACCTAGATGGTCTCTTAAGAAGTCTAAGAAATCAGCCAACAAGCCATCTTTGAGACCCTCTAAAAGCTCAGCTTTAGCCTTGACTGGATCTGCCTCTGCCTGCCCTTTTAAAAGATTTTGACGTAGCCATTTTTCAGGACCTGCAGTAGCCTGAGAAAAGTTATAGACATCGTAAACTAAATCACGAAAGGCCTTACTAGTCTTGCCATTTCCTGCGAAGTTGCGGACCAATTTTTGGAAAAGTTGGGCCTCCTTCCCTTGCATATAATCGTTAAAGAGATCAGCATAAACCTCATTTTTCATAAGTGTCTGCTCGGCAGGGTCTGTCATAATGCGGAAAATAGGTGACACCCCCAAGAGATAGCCATACTGATTGACCAATTTCTGGGTGAAGGCATCCATAGTTCCAATATCAGCAGTCCCAATCTTGGCAATCTGATCTGAAAGAAAGGCACGCTCTTCATCCGTCTCAACCTGTCCCAACTGCTCTGTCAGACGTTTTTCCAGACGCTCTTTTAACTCACCTGCAGCCTTTACCGTAAAGGTTGAGATAAAGAGTTGATCAATACCAACGCCACGTCCAATCATATCAAGGATACGTTCAACCATAACAAAGGTTTTTCCTGATCCAGCCGAAGCTGACACAAGAATATTACTACCATTACTGTAAATGGCCTCAATCTGCTCAGGTGTTAACTTGCGTTCCTTGTCAGAAGCTGCTTCTTGGGCAATGCGTTCCTTAATCTCTGTTGGACTTAAAAAAGCTTTAGTCAACATGGTTGTCCTCCTGGTCTTTGTTGTCTGCTGTCACAGCTTGATCAGTGACTGGAAAGGGGACGATTTTTTCAGCAACTTGCATCTCATTATCGTCCTCATCTTTTCCCATCAGCTCCAAATAGGCTTCCTTCTTGCCCTTGCTTGGTAAACGCAAGAGTTTTCGCGCCTGTCCCATGTGACGGTCAGCCTCAAAATGAGTAATAGCCTTGATTTGATCCCCTTGAACAGACTTGCCATCCTCAGTATAAGGATTAACCGCAAAATTCCCACTTCGAATAACTTCAGCAGCACTTGTAAAGAGCTTAATATTGTAATCGAGCAAGGTTTCTAGGTCCTCCTTGTCATAGGTGACAGTCTTTTGTAAATCATAGTTTCCACCAGCCAAATGCTCTGTTTCTGAAGCCACAAAAAGTCCCTTATAGGTTAATTCCTTATGAGCCTGAGCTGCTAGCTTATCCAGACCAAACTGAGCTAAGTTAAGTTGTGGGTCCTGCATGTGAAGATACATGGCACCAAAAAGCTGATCAGCATCCACCTTATAGGTTTGTCGAAGGGCCTCCAGATAGGTTACCAACTGCGGACTGAGACCATTGTAGAATTTCTGAATGTCAAAGACATTTTTACCTGATTTGTAGTCAACGACACCCAGAGCCCCATCCGTTAAACGGTCCACACGGTCAATAATCCCTGTAATCTTGATGCTATTTGCTAAAAGCAAATCAAACTTGGCTTCCTCACGCTCAACCTTAACAGCCGCATTATCACGCAAAACACTGGCAGTTGAACGGGCGATATCTTCCAAAATCTGACGAGACAAGTGACTCTCTTGGTCCTCCGTATAGAGAATTTCAAAAGGTTGTTCCTGATTGGTCTGAGCAATAGCCTTTTCCAATTTATCATCGAAGTTTTCTGACGAAGAATCCCCCATAACACGCTCAAAGACACGGTGCAAATAAGTCCCGTGGTGTCGAGCATCTGGATGGATGGACTCCAACTCTTCAAGCCCCAAAACATAACGCAAGAAATAAAGATATTGGTTGTTATAGAAGGTCGTCAGAGCCGAGGCTGATAATTTCAGTGGTTCTTCCCCCGGAAAGACCAGCTGCATGACCTGATCATCAACCTTGGTCGTCGTCACATCGTCAATCACATTTGGAATCAAGACTTGGTCCTTATCAAGTCGCTTACGGAGATAACGCACAGCAACTGACCAGAAAGTCTGCGTTTCCTTATCCAAATCAGCATCTAAATGGCTACTGTTAAGGGCAATGACAGTCGATAGGAGGTCCTTGTAGTTCCCAATCTGGTCACCCTTGGCCTCGAAACGATTACGTCCCTTTTCAACCAAAGAAAGACCAAGGTCAAGCAGCTCTTTCAAATAAACCGACATGTCATCTTGAGTCTCATTGAGAATTTGTGGCTGACTAAGCACCAATTGTTCACTAGCCGAATTAAAAAGTGACATAGCCACAAAATGCCCCCTCTGACTATTGCTCTGCGTAACAATATCCAAACTCCTGTCTTCATCCGTCACCTCATTGATACGACTACGTTCCTCGTCAGACAGGAGACTCTTATTTTGCCCTACCTTAGGAAAATGTGACTGGGTCATCCCCAAGGCAAAAACATAAGGAGCAGAATGTGGTTGAATCAAATCGTATTTTTTCACATTGACCACATCGACAGTGGCTGGGACCGTACGGTAATCACAGGCCAACATTCCTGAACGCAAAATGGACAAAAAGTCGTCCACTGACAGTGTTTCTTCTCCAAAAATAGTCTCAACCTGCTCCAAGAGTTGTGTGAAAGCATTCCAGACCTGTTCATTCTGTTCTTTTTCAGCCTCACTGGCCTTGGCAGTCAAACTAGCCATTTGGCTTGGCAATTGCACAGCCTCTAAAAAGACCACTAGTTTCTTGAGTAGACTAGAACCCTTTTGTTTGCGACTATTAAGCAACTTGTCCAAGGGCTCTACCAACTGTGACCGCAAGGTATTGAGCTGGTCTAAATCATACTTATCACGACTATCGGCCGTAAAATCAGACAAGAACTTGTGACGCCCCTTGATGTCTGCAAAATTGACATAATACTCAAAAAGATCTAAGTCCTCTTGAGCAAAACCACCATAGAGACCGGATTTTACGAGATTAAGCAGATCCTCAGCACGATAATTGTAGCGTTTGATACGTTCCAGCGAATCCACAAACTGCACCAAAGGATGGCTAGACATGGTTTCTTCCTTACCGAAATAATAGGGAATATCAAATTTTCGAAAAATCTGACCCACCTGAAGCTTATAACTCTCCTCATCACCTAGCAAGACCAAGATATCCTTATAGCGCTTGCCATCTGCTAGCAACTGACGAATACTCTTAGCAACCTGAGCCACTTCTTCCTTTTGGTTGACCACTTCCCAAACCTGCAAAGCTTGCTTGTCCTGAGCAGTCAGCTGCTCGTCAATCGTACTAAAATCATGACGGCTCTCCAAAAGACGGCTAATGCGTGCAAAAGAAGGATTCCCCTCTTTGTCTGTCGTCACATAGTCGGGTGTCACCTTATAGGTCTGAGCCAGAGTTCTCAGAAAATCCACTGAAGCCTGATAAACATTGCCGTAAACAAAGTTAGCACTATAAGCTTTTTGACTGGTATAAGTCCCAATGACAATTTGGTGGCACTTATCATTCAAGAGGGCAACTAGGGCCTCCTCCTCGGCAGAGAAACGCGTAAAGCCATCAATGACCAAAACCGTATTACTCAGTGCCTTATCCAGATGTCCTGAGGTAATTTCCTTGAAGAAGGCACTAAGTTTTGATTGATTATCAAAATCTCCTGCCAACAAGAGGTCCTGAGCTGCACTGAAAATCCTGAGCAAATCCTCTTGTTTCTCAACATGATCCAAATGCTGCAAATCCAGAACCGTCATATTAGCCTGCTGCAACTCTTTGTAAAGGTCCACCAATTGATTAATAAAGTTACTATCCTTGCGCAAACGGCCATAAACCTTGAGCTCATCATCGTCCATATGCGACAACACCTTGTAAAAAATCATTGCCAGACCAGTATCATCCAGCTGAGTCTTTGGGTTGCTCGTATTGAGAATAAAGTATCTCGCCATCTGAGTAAAACGAGTCACCGTAATCTCAAAGGATGCTGACTGAGGCAGGTATTCCAAGACCTTACGCTCCTTCTCAAATGACAGGGCATTAGGGGCAATATAAAAGACCCTCTTTCCCTTTTGAGCATAGCTGGTTGCCTGCTCCGTCAGAATTTCTGTTAAATCCTGAGACATATCCGTATAAAGTAATTTCATAAGACGTCCCTTTCTTATCTCTACACCAGTCGTTAGGCCAAGCAAGAACTGCCATTCACTTAGTGCTAACAACCACTAATCCTTGCTATTATAACACAGAATGAAGCAACAATCAGACTCCTCCCTTGCTCCTATCTCCTCCGATGTCCTAAGTTTCACACATAAGCATAAGCTCAACAGCAAAGAGCCCTCCTTCATGGACTTGTACCTAAAAAAAAGAGCCAAATCCTCTGATTTAGCTCTACATCTTTATTTAAAAATCAATTCCTGTTTGAAAAGGTAATCACCACTGCTTGTAATCAAATTGGCATCACTATACTTCCTAAGAATATCCTTGGCTGAGTGGAGGTTAAGACCTGAGGTCTTCTTCTGGTTTTCTTCCTGCATAATGGCATCAAGGTCAACTTTTTCTTCTTGCGTCCTATTTTCCATGACAAAATGGTAGCTTCCATCCTTATCATGTCGATGAAAACTAAAATTGATTTGACTGGCAGGGACCTGCTTACTCTCATCAATCGCATTACTAAAGAAAATAGACACCAGCAAGGTCAAGTCAACCACGTTCATGGTAAACCCTGAAATCTCCTCAGGAATATCACAAGTCACTGGAATATTACTACGTTTAGCCTCCATCATACGAGCCGAAAGAAGGCTACGTAAGGGTAGGGACTGAATATTTTCCAGCTTAGGATTATCAATGACACGGAAACGTTCAAACTCCTTGGCACTCTCTCTAAGGACATTCTGATACACCTGTTCAGCAAGAGCCTCTTCCTGGTCACGTACTTCCTCTGAAAATTGTTCCACAACCGTCTGATAAGACTGTCTGTATTGTAACAACTCATTGTAGAGAAGATCAATCTTTTGGTTGGCCTTGGTCAAACTATTCAAATGCCTCTTTTCCTCCATGGCCAAACTCTCTTCCAAATACTGCCGAGACAGTTGATTAAGATGGGCAATTAGGAAAATGAAAGCCACTGCGGACAAGAGAACCCAAAGCATCCGAAGTCTCAACTCCACCTCTGAAGAGTAGCCAGGAAACCAACTGTCTAAATTCACACTGAGATAGATTCCCAATAAATAAATGGCCATTGCTATAGCAACTCTTCTAGAAATCTGGAGGTTCTGGAAAGAGTCATCGCTATAGACCTTCCAACGCTTCAAATCCAAGCCCAAGAAACGGTCAAATACAAAATAAAGTGGCAAAATCAAACCGTAAGATAAGAGATAGAAAAGGGCATTAGACCCTACCTCAGCGACAGGGAGATTTAAGAGAAGGGGAATAAAGAAGAGTCCCAATAAGCGATAAAGTAAATCTGACGTCACCACTGGAAACAAAGTATGAAAAGCATACTGGGTCACCGACCAGGTCTTCCCTTTAGCAAGAAAGGCCAAAATCATCAGGATAAAGACATCAAAAACCATAATCATGTTAGTAATATTATACTGAATGACTACATCTAACAGGGCTAAGGTCAAGAAGACCGTCCAGGAGATACGAATGTCTGTCATTCGTTTGAAAATGGCACAATTTATCATCAGAGTTAAAATAAGCTGAATGGCTAGAAAGGCATCTGTATCATAGAGATTTAAAAAATTTATTCCCAAAAACGATTCAAACATCGAATCTCCTTTCTATATATTTTTTTACAAGTTATTTAGTATTCAAATTGCTGTCTATAGATGAACTTATCATTCGTAAAGCTAAGTTTAGACTGAGGGTAACGCTCCATAATATCTTCGAGCTGCTCATTGATTGATAAGTGACTCTCATACGCCTCGTGGGGCGCCTCGACACTATCTTGCGAAAGGGTTGTCTCTACAGAGAGGACCTGGACCTCACCTCTTTGGTAATAAGACATACGAACTAAACTATTTTCTTGACCATGAGCTCTCAACAAGGCATTGTCCAAGAAGGTCGTTAGAACAGCTGATAAATCTACCACATCGATATGAACTGGGGATATAGGGTCTGGAACCTCCATGATAAAATCAACGCCAACTGCATGAAACTCCATATACTTACTCTCAATGACGGAACGTAACAATTGAGAAAGCAGGTTAGAAATATCTGGCATAACCTTGCTGAAGGGAACCTCTTCATCAGATAGGTTCTGAGTGTCTCCCTCTTGACTAGTAGCCAGAACGGTCTTAACCTTCTTAGGTACGACTACCTTAGGCACTCCATCACGGTATAGCTCCTGATAAAGATGGAGGATATGTCTACTAGATTCCTGTAAGCTCTGGAAATGACGCTCCTGCTCCTCTTTCAACTCCAGAAAAAGTTCATCCTTAATCCACTGGTTGGCATAGGAAACAACGATGAAGAAGGCTCCTGTTGCTAATAGAACGATCAACTTGGCATAATTGTTAACCACTTCTACAGACCAGATAGTAGCAAGGTAGGGTAAATAGTCGTTAAAAAGTCCATATGAAAGAAAGGCAAAGCTAACCCCAATAACAATAGGGGTGAAGTGTATGCGCAAGCTCTCCTTTTCCTCAACCTGCAAATATTCATAACCAATAAAACAGTGAACCAAGAAGTAAAGAGGATAGGTAACTACCACACATATAAACTCCGTTAAAGATTCTGGAATACGACTCATCAAGTCGGCTCCCAAAAGTAAAGGAAAGACGATTAATGACAAGCCTCGTATAATGATATTGGTTGTCCCCCAGGAATAAAAACTATTAAATACCGGTTCTATCCATGGCAAGTCTGGACGTTTGTAATAACTAAAACAAAATAAAATGAGAGGATTAAGTAAAAATTTGAATCCCATCGGAAGAAGGGGAGTCAAAACAACCGACAAAAGACCACCTAATAAAAGTAGCCACCAAGAAATCTTGACCCTACCAGCTGCATGAAACATCAGATAATTGACAAAGAAAATCAAGAGCGTATCTATAGATACTAGCCAATGAAAATCTTTAAAAGCAGCAAGTAGTGATTCAATAATAGAAGTCATTCTTTTCCCCCTCTCCCTCTAATCTGATTTAAGAAACTTCCTCAAAAATCCCCTAGGAAGCCCTTTTTACAACACTACTCATTATATAGCTTTTTGTAAGTTTTCACAATAATTAATTTTATAAGAAAGTCTTCGCCTCCCTAATAATCCGCTTATTTATACAAGGAAGGTTGACTATTAAATTAAAGTTACAAATGTAATATAAAAAGTTGAGATAATTTTATCTCAACTTTCAGATTTATCAGATCTAGTCAGCCTTGTAGTAGAATTGTTTGGCGTCAGATTGTGCACTTCCTGATTGGGTCACTAGGATACGGTCTTTGGTATTATCTGAAGCATCAGGATAGTCTCCTGATATATTCGGTAATGTCGTACCTTTCGGGATGAAAAAGATTATTGCCCCATACATTCCTGTTCTTAGACTCGCTCTCAGATAGCCATTTTCAAGACTGGAATTAGCATTTTGGACCTCATAATCTGTTGGCGCAGTTACTTGATCCTTAGAAAATGTCAAACTACTACCATTCCCATTCTTCCAAGTACCTTCGAGGCTTTGGAAGTTATTATCCTTGATAGCATTAACATCCATGCCTGTTTGCTCGGTCTTGGTTTCCGTTTTTGATTCTGTTTTGGCCTCTGATGAGCTTGATGATGACTCCGATGTTTGTGAAGAACTTGAAGATCCTGAGCTTTCAGATGTGCTAGCACTAGAGTAATGCTTGAGCAACTCTTGGTAAGCCTCTTGCATATCATCTGGTGCTACCTTATAGGTCTGAACAGCCTTCTTATCGTAATTACCCTTCCAGTAGTTCGTCACATAATAAACGGTACCGTTGGAGCCTAGAACGATTTGGTAAGAATCCTTATCTTGGTCAACCAAATCCTTATAGAGCTTGTTGTAGCCATTATAATTGCCACCAGTTTTATCATCAGCTGAGAAGTCCTTAAAGAGGGCTTTTTGTTCAGCAGCATCGTCTTCATACATAGCATGTTTCTTATCCTTCAAGGTATAAAGACGGAAGGATGATGTTGGGCTATAGTCTGCGGTCTTACCACTATTGTCATTAATCCCTAAAGCAAAGGAATCAACTGTGTTTTTATAGTCCTTGAAATCATAGTTTGAGACTTCCTTGCCATTGATGATACCACTCGGAACACCAGTAATATGTTCATAGCCATCCGCATTGATGAGATTAGCAAGGATGGTAATCGTTTGGCTGCTACCTTTTTCCTTAGGTGCCTTGAATGACAGGAAGGTTGGACTACCATCATTGACCTTGGTGATGCTGTCAAAGCTGCTTTGAACTAAAACAGCATCCTTGGCATAATCAGACTGATAGAGCCATTTCCCAAAGGCTTCCGTGATAGACTTAATGTCCTCAGTCGAATAGTCTGCAATATAAGTAGTTTCCTTATCACCATTGACATCGGTCTTAGTCTTGAT
This sequence comes from Streptococcus sp. HMSC068F04, assembly GCF_001837455.1. Lineage (NCBI taxonomy): Bacteria > Bacillati > Bacillota > Bacilli > Lactobacillales > Streptococcaceae > Streptococcus > Streptococcus sp. HMSC068F04. Next base: position 6,623 of record NZ_KV832515.1, on the reverse strand, counting down.
ATCTGCATTTGGCTTATTTGGATCGTTAGAAGACGATTCTGAGCTTGCATCGCTACCTGAGGATGAACTACTTGATTCCAAAATATCCTTAATAATGCTTTTAACTTGGCTACTTGAAGAACTAGACGAAGCCTCGCTAGACTCAACGACTTCAGAGCCTCCCTCAACCTGAGTATAGGTGTCTGATTCAGTCATTTCAACCTTCGCATCTCCTCCAGGTACCATACTTGGTGTGATACGGATAGTACCGTCTGAGCTACCGTTAGTTCCAGGCAACTTAAAGCTCAAAGAACGGTCTTCGCCGGATTGGGCATTAGCCTGATAAGTATCCCCGGTCTCCGTATTTTTGACTTCGTATTTGTCTCCCTTGATCTTACGAACTTCAAAACGCACCTTGTTCCCGGTATTCTTATCGACAACGGTTGTGGCATAAACTCTTGAAGACGATGTAAAAGCCGTGCTCTGAGTGTATTTTCCAAGTACCATGAAGACTAAAAAGACAATCAAAGCTAAACCGATAAACTTTTTATGTTTAAACTGTTTCATGAGGTCCTCCTAGATAAATAGATAGCCAACAACATAGCCAAAGAGAGCAATACAAATCAAGAGCAAAATTTCTAAAACTAAAAACCAGCTAAACTTGAGATCACCCCAACCAACCTTAGACAAAACTTGTCTGAATTTAGAATTTTTCTGTCTGCTCAAGCCACTAGAAAGAGCAAAACCAGTCTTAGCAGCTTCTGCGACTTCCTTATCACTTGGCTTGCGACCATGCTGAACTTGGAAGTCAATCAGCCATTCATCATATTGTTGCATTTATTTCTCCTTCTTCTGAAGTGTGACGAAAAAGAGTAGGGCATAAACGAGGCAATGAAGCACCAAGGCCCACCATTGTCCCCAGAATTCGCCTGTAGACCCTTGAAAAGCCTCCAACTGGCTCTTAGGGACAGGAACATGGTACTTAGCCAAACTAGATGGCAAGTCTGACAAGTCACTAGAAATCCCAAAAAGCTTGTGGCCATAACCTAGATAGACAAATTTTTGTACCCAGTCAATGGCTTTTGGCAAAGATAGGATAGTTCCTGACAATGAAAATTGCATAATACCCACAACAACTGCTAGGATAACAGATGTAATCTCAGATTTGCCAACCAAGGCTGAGATAAAGAGAGCAATGAAATGCGAAGCCAAGAAAACCAGAAGTACTGTAATCCCAACTTCCCAACGGTAGGAACCAAAAATATGACCAGCGTCTGGAAATTCCTTGTCAAAGAACTTACTAAAGACCGAGTAAGATAGGATAAAGACAATGGTTTCCAAAACAGCAAAGAAGGCGTGAATCCCCATACTAGCCAAGGCAAAGGCCGAACGACTCAAACCTGAGAAAAAGTCACGGTTGAGGACCGAACGTTCCTTAGAAATATAAATACTGTTTTGAACCACAATCAAGAGACTGGTTGAAAAAAGCAAGAGAAAGAGGGTCATTCGAGTTGTTTCGAAATCTTTCAAAAATCCCTTGTCTTGGATATAGAGGATTAAACCTTCGAAAGCGACAATGCCCAGAAGAACCTTCACAAAATCCATGTAGTGGTGTTTAAATTTATACCAACTTAATCGTAATGCTGCGTTCATAAGTCTCCCTAAATCTTGTAAATACGTGTTGAAGCATTGAGCTCTTGGTAGACATCTGCGATATTCATATCCATATATTTACGAATCATATAAGGATCGCTAGTCTTATATTCCAAAAGCAACTCTTCATAAGTCCCTGCAAATGTCGGACGTCCCTTAGACAAGAAGATAATCTTGTCAAAAATAGCCAAATTTTCTGTGTTGTGGGTAATAACCACAATAGACTTGTTAGCTGATTTAGCCAAGATTTTCAAGGTACGTAAGAGATTACGGTCACTAAGAGCATCCAAGCCTGAAGACGGCTCATCAAGGATAAAGTAGGGACTAGGGCTAAGAAGCTCTATACCAATGGAGACACGGCGTTTTTGCCCACCAGAAAGCTCTGAAATCTTCTTGTTTGCAAATTCCGTCAGCCCTAAATCATCCATAATCCCTGCAATGCGATGCTTTTTAGTCAGCTTACCACTTCCTTTCAGATGATGGTCCGCATAAAAATCAAAGGTCTCAGATACCTTGAGGTACTCACGAAGAAGATTTTGTTGGGGCACATAGGACCAAGAGCGTGAACCAGCAGTCACAGGTTTGCCATTTTCTAAAATACGAAATTGTTGGCAGGTTGGTTTAAGCTGGCCAAGGAGAATCTCAGTTAAGGTTGTTTTCCCTGAACCAGAGGCACCCAAGATACCGACAACTTGGCCAGTCTCCATAGTAACATCCAAATCTGTAAAGAGCTGGTTATCATTTCCCTTATATTTGAAACAGATATGTTCAAATGTTAATTGATTGGTTTCCATTAATATCTCCTAAGACATAAGTAACATCAAAGCCACAATTAGAATGGCTCCGATAATAAGAACGATGACATTGATATTGAAAAAGAGAATCAAGCTTAGTAGAATCACAAAGGCGAAGGCCGCAAAGAGGTAACTTTTAAGAGATGACTCTTTAGTCTGAGTCACCGCAACAGGTTCAAAAGGGATTTCCTTTTTACCTGATACATTGCTAGTATCAGCGGCCGTCCCCTTCTCAACTTCCCAAGCCTTTCTCTGAGCCTGTCTAAGTTTTCGGTCATATTGTAACTTCTCATGGTCTGAGAAAAAGATTGAGCGAATCGTGTAGAGCTCACTGCGCAAACGCTCGCCTTCTTTATCCAAGGTACCGTTAGTCCAAAGTTCCTCCAGTTCCTCACGTAAAAAGGAAAGCGCCACGAAACAATCTTGAGCCGACATTTCTGGAGAGATACGGTTACTGACCTCTCTTAAATAAGATACTTCCTGTCCTGTCTCTGTATCAATTGCTTTGTAGTAGTCTATCATGAGATGAATTTAGCAAAAATAGCTTGAAGTTCTGACAAGTCTTCCTTAACCACTTCTTGGGTTTGGTTGACTTGTGCATTGACTGAAAAACGTGCCACAACAGTATTGCTTCGAGGATCAGACACTGTCACGGTAACAATTTGTTCTGAGTCAAAGGCATAGGTGACTTGTGCCAAGAGCTCGCCTTTCTGACGAGGTTGTGGCACTTGCCCTTCCACTTGTCCCAAAATCTTCACAGCAAATGGATTCTCGTAATTTCCTTCTGTGATACGAAGTTTAAACTTACTCTGTCCATCCACGACCGCAAAGAGATCCTTAGTAACAGCCAAAGGCAAGACCGAGTTACGTGGAACCACGACACTATTATAGTAGTCACCCACAAAGCTGTAGTTTTTGTTTGGATTTTTCTTGAAGAGCAGACCGATTCCCTGAGAGGTCACATCCTTGACAACTACTCTGTCTGTCTCAGTTGTCTTACCATCCTGATGTTCAGAGAAGCTAACCTCGTTATTGACGATAAGGTCAGCCAAAATAGAAGCTCCCTGTGCCACGATAGTGTCTGGATTAAGGTCAAACTTAGGCTCCAATCCACTCATCAAACGAATCATTTGACGAATCATTGGCATACGTGTTGACCCACCCACAAGGAGAATATGGTCAATCTCTTCCCATTTCAAGCCAGATGCTTGAAGGGTAGACTGTACCTTGATTTCAGTATCTTTGAGGAGGTCCAAGGTAATTTCATTGAAAATCGCTTGAGTAATCAAGACACCGTAACCTTGACCATTGACATAGTGCTCATAGAGAGCTTGGTCATTCACAGATAGACTTGTCTTAATCTGCTCAGCCTTATATTGAAGTTGAATTTTTTCCTTCTCGGAAAGGTTAGTCATATTGACCCCTTGTTTTTCCAACTCCTGCATGATGTAGCCCACAAGACGCTTATCAAAGTCAATCCCACCAAGACGTGAATTCCCATCAGTTGCCAAAATATCATAGGCATGATCAGCCACGCGCATGATGGTAACGTCAAAAGTTCCTCCACCTAGGTCGAAGACCAAGACATTTCCTTGAGCATTTTTAGTGTGGGCATAGGCAATAGCCGCAGCTGTAGGCTCATTGATAATACGCAAGACATTAAATCCTGCGATACGACCAGCATTCTTAGTTGCTGCACGTTGATCTGACGTAAAGTAGGCAGGCACTGTGATAACAGCATCCTTGATACCATCTGCTTGCCCCATCTCCTGACCAACTACATAAGCGCGTTTACGAAATTCGTTCAAAACCAAGGCAGAAAGAATAATAGAATTGACACGTGTGTGGTCTGGTGTATCACTGGCAATTGGACGCCCAATATCACGTTTAAAGTCAAATTTAAAATTTTCTGTACTTCCGATTTCTGTCCCACGCTCAATGGCTTCCTTACCAAAAGACACATGGTTTTGTCCACCAATATTTGAGAAATAAACCGCTGAACGTAAGACCTGATCGTCATTCGTCCCCATCGGAATAATCTCTGGCATATCTTCACGAACAACAGCCATAACGGAATTCGTTGTTCCTAAATCAATACCAATCGCTTTTTTTCTCATAACAATTTCCCTTCTAGCCTCATTTTGAGTTTACTTGACTATCGCTCCAAGCAGGCATCTGCTTAGATTGTCTCCATTCATCGCTGTCACATAAAACTCCAAAAGAGTAAAGTTATTCCAGTCTAGTTTTTTCACTATACTATAGTATCACAAATAAAGAGACTATAAAACAGGAAAAAAGGGGGTAGGACCGAACAACTTTTTACAAATTGTTCCTTGTCCCACTCCCTTGAGTGTCAATCAATCTGATAGACTGGATGAACTTAGAAATACAGGAGTATTATCCACTTAAAGTGTCATGCTTTATAGCAACTAAGATACTCCTACTTTCTAAAAAAAGCTGAGAGTCTTATCTCAGCTTTCTTTGTTATAGTCAAAGCGAATGACTTGCTTCTTTGCATCTACATGGGCGTGGACTCCAAAGGGAACAATCGCTCTTGGAGTTGCGTGTCCGACATTCAGATTATAGACAATTGGGATATTGCTATCAATGATATCCAATAGTGCCTCTTTATAGTCGTCATAGAAGGTTTCATCCATAGGTTTCCCGACCAAGAGTCCACTGACGACCTCAAATATCCCAGTTTCTTTTAAAGTTTGCAACATTTTTTTGAAATCATCAGGTTCAGGCTTTTCTTCACTTGTTTCTAGCAATAGAATCTTTCCTTCCCAGTCGGATAAGTCAGGGAAAAATTTGTATTTTTGGCAGAGGTCTGTGCTATCTGCGTGTAGAGAGTTGTCAAAAATATCGTAGAGGGATTCGAGGCAACCGCCGAGGATTTCCCCCTCGAACTTAGCATTGCCTTGTAACAAGTCAAAACCTGTATTTGCATGGCTGACACGAGGAGTTCCCAAGGCTTTGGGACTGAAGTCAGTTCTTTCCTCATACCAAACGTCACTAGGGCGAATTTCCGAGATTCTTCCCGTCTCAATCAATTCCTTGAAGTAGTGGAGGCTATATGGCAACATTTCTTTGTCTAACTCACAAATGT
>NZ_KV832515.1:0-988 GCF_001837455.1 Streptococcus sp. HMSC068F04 | reverse complement strand
TATCTTATCACAGGAGATGAGATAAAACAACAAGAATTAGAGTCAGAAGAAGACTTTTAGATCGAGAAAATAGTAAAAAAGCAACCGCTCGATGTGGTTGCTTTTTATAGTAGTTGTATTCTTATAGAGCAGTAAGGAAAGTCAGTCCGCCAAGGATAACCCCGGCTGAGTTTGGAATGATTAGAATCCAGTCTTTCTTAGGCTCTTGTGTCCATCCATAAATGACCCAGATTAAGCAAGAGACAGCTGCTGATAAAGGTTGGAATGGTTGAGCTTTGTTCCCTTGTAAATTGGCAAAAATTTGAGGGATGTAGGCTATAAATACAATAATCCCGATAAAGGCACCAATTGAACCAACAACTTGATTAATTCTCTGTTTAGTCATATATATTTCTCCTTATTACTTTATTAGTATAACAGAAAAACAACTTGGATTCAAGGACAAAACCTCGGGATTCTAAGGAAAGACTTTACATTAGAACGTTTTTAGAAAATGTAGCAACATTTCTTTGTCTAACTCACAAATGTCTGCTAGAAATGATTGGCCGTAGAAAGTATTGACCCCTAGCTTATGCAACATGAGGTGGTTCATGGTTGTATCCGAGAAACCGAGAAAAATCTTTGGTTTGATAACCTTTTGTAGTTGGTCATTTTCAAAGAGGTAGGGTAGCAAGCGATAGGTATCGTCTCCACCAATGGCACATAGAATCATGTCGATGCTATCATCAGAAAAGGCATGAATCAAATCCTCTGCACGAGCTTCAGGATGTTCTTTGATAAAATCTAAGCCTTTTAGTGAATGGGGCAAAAAGATAGGATTGAGTCCCAGGTCCTTGAGACGTTGAATACCCAAGTCCACTTCGTGCTTGACAAAGTCTTCACCGATAATTCCACTAGATAAGCTCACAATACCAATAGTAGAAACCATGTCTTGACCCTCCTGAAAATAGATTGAGCCTATCTTATCACAGGAGATGAGATAAAACAA
>NZ_KV832514.1:70989-87702 GCF_001837455.1 Streptococcus sp. HMSC068F04 | reverse complement strand
AAAGTATGCACTTAATTTGACAATTCAAGCCATAAAAGTCCACCAGTTTATCAATAATCTCACTTCCGTAGCCATGACTCCGCATTTGAGGTACGATGGCAAAGAAACTCACATAAAAAACTTTGGCATTATAGAGAACTGAGGCAAATCCAACAAAATCATCCTCGTCATAAAAGGCAAAGAAATGATAATCATCACGACCATCCAATTGTAAAAACTCACTTAATGGAATACGTTCTTCTTCTGGAAAGGCCTCGTTGTTTAAACGCTCTACCCTATCTAATTCTGGAAACTCTTTGGTAATTAATTGGCTGCGTAAAGCCATAAATTTTCCCCCTTTTTCTGATGCTTATACCTATAGGTCATTATAACATCTTGATAAGTAAGTGCAAGTTTTAAGGGCTTGGATTAAGCTAGGGACAAACTCCTACTGTAACAGACACTCTAAATGCTGCTTATCTGTCTCAGTCATCTCTCTTCTTAAAAAAATAAAAGACAACGACCATTTCTAGTCGCTATCTTTTTTGTGATTCATAAGCTATCGCCTATTTTTTCAATTCCCAAATTTCTTTAGCATACTCTGTAATCGTATCATCCGAAGTGAATTTATGAGATTTAGCAATATTAGCCAAGCTCATACGTGCCCACTTGTCATGATCACGATAAAGTGCATCGATTTTCTCTTGAGCTTCTACATAAGCAGCGAAGTCTTCCAAGAGGAAGTACTCATCGTTGTGGGTGATGAGGGCTTCGTAAATTTCAGTACCTTCAGCTTGAGCATTTGGAATCGTACCGTTAACAAAAGTATCGACGACACGACGAATGACTGTGTTATTTTCATAAACTGCACGAGAGTAGTAATCGTGACGTGCATAGTGTTCATAAACTTCGTCCTTGTCCATACCGAAGATAACAACATTCTCATCGCCTACTTCGTCCTTGATTTCAATGTTGGCACCGTCAAGTGTTGCCAAGGTAATAGCACCAGTCATCATGAATTTCATGTTTGAGGTACCAGATGCTTCTTTAGAAGCCAATGAGATTTGTTCAGAGACATCTGCTGCTGGAATGATAAGTTCCGCAAGGCTGACACGGTAGTTTTCAAGGAAGACCACTTTAAGTTTTCCTTGGAGGCTTTCATCATTGTTAACAAGATTGGCAACTTCGTTGATAAGTTTGATAACAGATTTAGCGAAGTGATAACCAGGGGCAGCTTTGGCACCAAAGATGAATACACGAGGTACCATGTCTTTATCTGGATTATCTTTCAGATCCCAATAAAGTTTGATGATGTGGAGAAGGTTAAGCAATTGACGTTTGTAAGCGTGAAGACGTTTCACTTGAACATCAAAGATAGCATCTGTAGACACTTCTACGCCTGTTGTTTCTTTGATGTAGTCTGCCAAACGTTGTTTAGCAGTCTTCTTAACTTGATAGAACTGGTTCAAGACTTCCTTGTCATCCAAGTAAGTTGTAAGATTTTCAAGCTCATGGATGTCGTTACGCCAACCATCACCAATCACGTCATCAATGGCTGCTGAAAGTTCAGGAGCTGCAATTTGTGTCCAACGACGTTGAACGATACCATTTGTCTTGTTATTGAATTTTTCAGGATAAATAGTATAGAAATCGTGAAGTGTATCTTCTTTAAGAAGTTCGGTATGAAGTTTGGCAACCCCGTTAACTGAGTGACCACCGATGATAGCCAAGTTAGCCATATGAACTTGACCATCCTTAACGATACGAGTACGTTCGATAACATCCGCAGCAATACCACGTCCAGCCATTTCAGCAATGTAACGGTTGTCGATTTCCAAGATGATTTGGTAAACACGTGGAAGGACACGTTTGAAGAGCTGTTGATCCCATTTTTCAAGGGCTTCTTGAAGAATAGTGTGGTTAGTGTAGCTCATAGTCTTAACAGTCGCATTCCAAGCATCTTCCCATGAAAGACCATATTCATCAAGGAGAAGACGCATAAATTCAGCTGGTGCAACCGCAGGGTGGGTATCATTGATGTGAACAGATACTTTTTCGTGGATATCTTTCAATGGCAAGCCCATCTTGAGGTAAGATTTGATGATTGTTTGGAAACCGGCACTTGTCATGAAGTACTCTTGAACCAAACGCAATTTTTTACCTTCAATTGTTGAATCATCTGGATAAAGAATGGCAGTAATATCTTTCACACGACGGCGTGCTTCCAATGTTGGGTAATCCAACTCATATTCTTCAGGAATTTCAACATCCCAAAGGCGAAGATTGTTAATCACACCATTTTTATAACCAATTTGCGGCACATCATAAGGTACGGCACGAAGGACTTGAGCATTCTTATAAGTTGGGACAAAGCGACCATCTTCATTGCTTTCAAGAACCACATCACCAAAGAGTTTCACATAGACAATATCGTGGTCTTTACGTGTTTCCCAAACATTACCTGTAGAACCAAACCAACCATCTGGTAATTCCACCTGGTAACCATCAACAATACGTTGTTTAAATAGTCCATAGCGGTAACGAAGACCGTTACCAAAACCAGGATAACCAGTAGTCGCAAGTGAATCCATGAAGGCAGCAGCCAAACGACCAAGACCACCATTACCAAGTGCCATGTCATGCTCAGCTTCTACAACTTCACGGAAGTCAATATCAAGTTCTGCGAATCCCTCTTTAACAAGGTCAAGAATACCAAGGTTGAGAAGGTTAGTTTCCAACATACGACCTGGAAGAAATTCAATCGAGAAGTAGTAAGCAATTTTTTCTTGATTGTCTGAAAGTGCATGGTTACGTTCAATCCATGTATTTGTGTAATATTTACGGATCAAACCAGCCAAGGCAGTAAAAATCTCCGTTGGTGTGGCCTTAGCAACTTTAATCAACTGCTCTTGATGGAGAGTATCCTTAAAGTCACGGATGAATTGTTCTTTTGTTAAATTTTCGAGTTGCATAGAAATCCTTTCTTACTACTTCCTTATCTTCAATACACTTCTTACAGGTATCTATTCAGATAAGAGGGAATTGGAAATTTTACTCAAACTTCCAAACCTTGCCAGACAAGATTCGAAACAGACATTTCAAAATCTTTATTTACAAAACTGTCAAAACAGTCAATTATATTATAACACGATTAGAGTTATTCTTCTATTCAGACTTTTAGACGCTTTCTCTATAATCTCTGCCAAGCAAAACTTAGGGGCTAAATAATTTTAGAAGCGTTTTCAAACGCTTTACACGAAGATAACTTTTCCCTTGCGAGAAAAGTTATCTTTGGAATTATACTAATTGTTTGTACAAATCAACATATGCCAAACTTGCTGTATCCCATGAGAAGTCACGTGTCATCGCATTGTGCTGGAGTTGTTTCCAAGCATCAGCGTTGTTTTCGTAAACATCGAGAGCTTTTTCAAGGGTTTGAACCATCCAGTAACCTGAGAAGTTACCAAATGAGAAGCCTGTACCTGAGCCTGTCACAGGGTTGTAAGGTTCAACGGTGTCACGAAGACCACCAACCTCACTAACCACTGGCAAGGTACCATAGCGCATAGACATCATTTGAGAGAGGCCACATGGTTCAAAGGCTGAAGGCATAAGGAAAATGTCACAACCAGCATAAATTTGTTGAGCCAACTCTAAGTTGAAAGTAATGTTGGCAGACATTTTTTCTGGGTAAGCATGAGCGAACCAAGAGAAAGAATTCTCATAGTCGCTATAACCAGTACCCAAAAGAACAATCTGAACATCATGTTGCAAGATGTTGTGAAGTTCATTTACCACCAAATCGAAACCTTTTTGGTCAGTCAAACGAGAGACAATACCAATCAATGGAACGTCTTCACGAACTGGAAGTCCAACACGATCTTGAAGAGCTGCCTTGTCTTTGGCTTTACCTGACAAATCATCCACTGAGAAATGATAAGGAATGTGAGTATCTGTTTCTGGATCAAGGAGGTCCGTATCGATACCATTAACAATACCAGATAACTTACCAGATTCCATGCGCATGATTTGATCAAGGCCTTTACCAAATTCAGGTGTTTGGATTTCACCAGCATATGATGGTGAAACTGTTGTGACACGGTCTGCGTAAAGAACAGCTGCTTTCATCCAGTTGAGGCAATCATTCCAACGGAGGGTACCATCAGCATAACGCTCGTAACCAACACCAAAGATTTCCCAAAGCATACCACTGTCAAATTGACCTTGGAACTCAATATTGTGGATAGTGAAGACTGTCTTAATACCTTGGTAAGCTTGAATCCAATGGTATTTTTCCTTAAGAAGGAATGGAATCATGCCTGTGTGGTAGTCATGAGCATGGAGAATATCTGGAATAAAGTCCACTTTTTCCATCAACTCAAGGGCAGCCATTTGGAAGAAGCCGAAACGCTCACCATCGTCCCACTCACCGTATACCGTACCACGGTTGAAATACTGCTCATTATCAATGAAGTAGAAAGTCACACCATCGCGAACGATTTTCTTGATGCCGACATATTGACGACGCCAACCAACATTTGTATAGAAGAAGCCAAGGTCTTCAACCTGATCGCCAAATTTAGCCGAAACCACATCATAATATGGGAGAATTACGGCAACTTCGTGACCATTTTTGACTAGAGATTTAGGAAGAGCACCGATAACGTCACCCAAACCGCCAGTTTTAGCGAAAGGAGCACCCTCTGCTGCTACAAATAAAATTTTCATCGTACAATATCCTCTGTTACAACGCTACCTTTTTTGATGACAACTGGGTTGTTTTCTGTACCTCGAATCGTAACACCTTCAGCAATTTCAACACCTTTATCCACAATAGCGTATTCAACTGTCGCGCCCTTGGCAACTTTAACACGTGGGAAGAGAATTGAATGGCTCACACTAGAACCTTCAGACAAATCAACATTACGTGAAATCACTGAGTTCTCAACTTTTCCTCGTACAATCGAACCAGATGCAAATTGTGAAAGCTTAACTTCTGAAGAGTCTGAATAGTATGTTGGCTCTTCATTTTTAACTTTTGTATAAACTTTTTGGTTTGGTGCAAAAAGTTTATAGAATTTGTGTGATTCCAACATATCCAAGTTAGCATCAAAGTATGCTTTCACTGAGTGGATATTTGAAAGGTAACCAGTGTACTCGTAAGCAAAAGCATTTTCAGCAACTGCCAAATCACGAAGTACATAACGAAGCTTACGTGGTTCTTCTTTAGCTGCTTCTTCTTCCAATTTTGCAATCAAGAATGGTGTATCCACAACAAAGATGTCTGTAGACATATTGTAAGCTTCTTTATCTCCACCCTGGAAGAGCTCATGGCTAAGCACTTTGTCAGATTCATCAATTTCCAAAATGCTGTTTACATCTGAAATGAGTTCTTTAGGAAGTTTTTTGTAGACCACAGTAACTTTTTGTTCTGTTGTATTGTGGAGGTGGAAAACTTGGTTAAGATCAATGTTGACCAAAACATCACTGTTAAGCGCTACCGTTTGGTCTGAACCTGAACGTTTAAGGTAAGTCAAAATTTGACGATAGTATTCTTCATCAACAGTTGAACTTTCAACTGGAGTGTTATAAATACCAAGGTAGTAGTGGCTGAGGAGTGTTGACAAGCCCCACTCACGACCTGAACGAATGTGGTCGAAAACAGAACTGATGTTTTCGTTTTGGAAGATACCAAAGACGCTACGGATACCAGCGTTAGCCAAGTTAGACAATGGGAAGTCGATGAGGCGATATTTTCCACCAAATGGTAGGGTGGCAATAGGACGGTGCTCAGTCAAACCATCCATGTCATGGAATCCTACGGTATTTCCTAGAATTGCAGAATATTTATCAATCTTCATCTTTTGGTACCCCCACTACTTCATTGTATCCTACGACTTGCACTTCTTCTGTACCGTCAATTTCCACACCCTCAGAAATGTGTGCACCTTCACCGATAATAGCACGTTTAATTTTTGCACCTTTACCAATGACTGCACCACTCATGATTACTGAATCCTCAACAACTGCTCCTTCACGGATTTGCGCACTTGTTGAAAGCACAGAATGTTTAACAGTTCCATCAACTATTGAACCGTCGACTACAAGGGAATCCTCAACATGGGCATGTTCACCAAAGAAGTTTGGTGGAGCAATCACGTTACGTGAGTAAATTTTCCATTGACGGTTACGACTATCCAAGGCATTTTCAGGAGAAATGTACTCCATGTTTGCTTCCCAAAGGGATTCGATGGTACCTACGTCTTTCCAATAGCCTTCAAATTCATAAGCAAAGACGCTTTCACCTGTTTCAAGATAAGCTGGGATAACGTTCTTACCAAAGTCTGACATATCAACGGCACTCTTTTCAGCTGAAACCAACATGTTGCGAAGACGTTTCCAGTCAAAGATGTAAATACCCATTGATGCCTTAGTTGATTTAGGATTTTCAGGTTTTTCTTCAAATTCGACGATACGGTTATTAGCGTCAGTGTTCATGATACCGAAACGGCTAGCTTCCTTAAGTGGTACATCAAGAACTGCTACAGTAAGACTCGCGTTGTTGTCTTTGTGTGCTTGGAGCATATCATCATAGTCCATCTTGTAAATATGGTCACCAGACAAGATTAAAACGTATTCAGGATTGATGCTGTCGATATAGTCAATGTTTTGGTAAATAGCGTGGCTGGTACCTTCAAACCAACGATTACCTTCACTAGCTGAGTAAGGTTGAAGAATTGATACACCAGAGTTAACACCATCCAAGCCCCAACTTGAACCATTTCCGATATGGTTGTTCAAAGCAAGTGGTTGATACTGTGTAATGACACCAACATTGTTAATCCCTGAATTGGCACAGTTTGACAAACCAAAGTCAATGATACGGTAGCGTCCACCAAACTGAACAGCTGGTTTGGCAATACTTTGGGTCAATTTTCCAAGACGAGTTCCTTGCCCACCAGCAAGGATCAAAGCCAACATTTCATTTTTCATGAATAGTCCCCCTCATGATTTTTAGTTTCATCCCAAAAAGGATGACGAGATAATCAGTCGAAACTGATTATGACAATTAAAGTAAGTTTTTCACTAATAGTAACAGTTCGAAAATCAAAAGCATCTTAGAATTGTGATTTTCTATCTATCACCCCGAAAAACAAATCGTGTACACGTTTAAGTCTACCCTTTATTTCAAACGACGTTTTACACGCCAGATACTTGCTCCTAGAGCAGGTAGGGTGAAGCTAAGGGTATTTTCATAGTCCTTCCACTTCGCTTTTTGGGTACGGGTTTCAGGATTTCCTTCTTTCCAAACGCCACCGAATTCTTCCATCTCAGTGTTAAGCACTTCTTGGTAGATACCAGCTACTGGCAATCCAATAGTGAAGTTTTGACGTTCCACTGGAGCTAGGTTGAAGACACAGACGAGGAAGTCACCCTTATCGCCTTTATCATCTTTACGAATGAAGGAAAGAACACTTTCAGCACGGTTATCCGCATCGATAATCTCAATACCATCGTAAGAATCATCAATCTGCCAGAGAGATTTATGGTCCTTGTAGAAAGCATTCATATGGCTAGTAAAGGCCTGCATCTTCTGGTTCATCTCATCTTCAAGATTACCCCATTCGAGTTGATAATCAAACTTCCACTCCAAGAATTGACCAAACTCAGAACCCATAAAGAGCAATTTCTTACCTGGGTGACAGAGTTGGTAAGCATAGAGGTTACGAAGACCAGCAAATTGATTATAGCGGTCACCCCACATCTTATGCATCATGCTCTTCTTACCATGAACCACTTCATCATGTGAGAAAGGTAGAACATAGTTTTCATTGAAGCAATACATGAAACTGAAGGTCATCAGATTGAAGTCATACTGACGGTAAACTGGATCTTCTGCGTAGAATTTGAGGATATCGTTCATCCAACCCATATTCCATTTGAAGTCGAAACCTAGACCACCTTCTTCAATCGGTTGGGTGATTGGCGTTGCTGCAGTTGATTCTTCCGCAACCATCATAACATCTGGATAGCGTTTTTTAATTTCACGATTGAGTTTTTGAAGGAAGCCGTAGCCTTCCAAGTTACGATTTCCACCGTCCTTGTTAGGCATCCATGGACCTTCATCATAGTCCAAATAGAGCATGTTAGATACTGCATCCACTCGGATACCATCGATATGATAATTTTCAATCCAGTAAAGAGCACTTGAAATAAGGAAAGACTGAACTTGATTTTTTCCTAAGTCAAAGTTAAGTGCGCCCCAACGATAGTTATGAGCTCGATCATGATCCTGATATTCGAAAGTTGGTGTACCATCGAAGTAGGCCAAAGCATCGTCATTCTGTGTATAGTGACCTGGGACCCAGTCTACCAAGACACCGATATTATTCTGGTGACATGCTTCTACGAAATCTTGAAATTCTTCTGGTGTGCCATAGGTATGCTCAAAAGCAAAGTAACCCATAAGCTGGTAACCCCAACTCATCCCAAGAGGATGAGCCATGAGTGGCATGAATTCCACGTGGGTATAGTTCATCTCAACCAAATATGGAATCAACTCTTCTTTCAATTCTTTGAAAGTATAAGGTTGACCATCCTCTTTTAGTTTCCAAGATGATGCATGAGCTTCATAGATATTAACCGGACGTTTTTGGAAACCAAAGCGTTTACGACGACCCATCCAAAGGCCATCCTTCCACTTCTTAGTTTTCTTCTTACGAATCACAGCTCCTGTTCCAGGACGAGGCTCTAAGTAAGTCGCAAAAGGATCCATCTTTTCGACGACTTGACCTCCCTTACGTTTCACCAAGAACTTATAGAGTTGTCCTTCCTCTGGGAGAGCTGAAGTTGCCTCCCAAACACCGATATGGTTTTTGGTCATATCCAGAGGTTCATCAAACCAACCTGTGAAATCTCCAATTACCTGAATCTGCTCAGCATGAGGGGCCCACACACGGAAGATAAAACCTTCTTCTCCCTCTAATTCATGCACACCCAAATAATTCTGAAGGTGGAAGTTCTCACCTGTTCCAAATGTGTACATGGCTTCATCGAGATTCATACCATCACTCCTTTCTTAAACTAGCCTTGATAGTTCTAACTATCAAGAAATTAAAACATTGAAATATATGTAAATACACTAGAAAACCCTTCAGACCGATAGGGCTTACAAGTAAACAAAAACACTTATGTAAGCGTTTACTGTATTATAACATTTTTTGACATTCTTGTCAGTAAATCTCCAAATCTTTTTTCATATTATCGAACACAAAAGTCTTACGTAATTTTCCAGAAATATGTAATTCAACAATACCTGAATCATACTCAGCTTTTGCGACATAGAGATTATCGTAAATATCTGCATATGAACGATATGAAAATTCTTGTACGGTTTGCTTACGCTCAATTAATTTGGCAACTTTAGCAACCAAGTCTTTCTTAAGAGTCACTTGATTCCAATCCACCTGATTAACAGCATCAGGGGCATTGTAGCTATTCATGGCACGCTTAACATCCGCTTCCGTGTAATTTCCATCTTCACCTGTTGCAACCATCTTACTACGCTGGAATTCTTGTCCCAATTGCATGAAACACATCCCCTGCATAGTCAGATTGAGGGCATTAGCCAAGTAGATACGTTTTTCAATATCCTCTGGCGAATCATGTGGATGCAAATGGTGCATCAAATCATTCAAATTGTAGTTGTCATGCGCTTCGATATAGTTGAGGACCTGACCAGGCATGAGGTAGTTTACAAAACCACGGCTACCAAGCAGACTCTTGGCAATCTGATCTTCCAATGGAGCTCCAGACACATAGCCATTACTGATGTGCCCATAGACCTCTGCTCCCTTGACCGCATCACGCGCATTGTCATTGAAAAATCCGATTCTAGGCATCAAGGCTGCATTATCCTTCTTGGCCTTTTGGTCTACAGGAAGTCCAATTCCCATATCCCATCCTTCACCATAAAGAAGAATCCTAGGATCAATATCATCCATAGCCGAACGAACGGCTTTCATCGTTTCGACATCATGTAAGCCCATGAGGTCAAAGCGGAAACCATCCACTCCAAATTCTTCTGCCCAATAGGTCAAAGAATCAATCATATACTTACGGTACATTTCCTTTTCACTGGCTGTTTCATTTCCACAGCCTGATCCATCTTGGAAAGACCCATTGTCATGCATACGGTAGTAATAAGCCGGCACAGATAGTTGGAACGGAGAGCTATAAGAAGAGTAAGTATGGTTATATACCACATCCATGATGACCCCAATTCCTGCCTCATGGTAGGCCTGAATCATTCTCTTAAGCTCTAAAATCGGTGCCACAGGATTCTTCTGATCAGCAGCAAACTGACGGTCCGGAACATTGTAATTCTCAGGATCATAGCCCCAGTTGTAGAGAAGCTTACCATCTTTATCATAGGTTTTATGGTGATCAAAGACTGGTTGCAGTTGGACATAGTTGTAGCCCATACGTTTGAGGTAATCAAAACAAGTCACATCTCCATGGGCATTTCTAGTCCCTTTCTGACAAGCACCTAGATAGGTTCCTCTATAGGACTTCTTAACCCCAGACGTCTCTGAAATCGAGAAGTCACGGAGGTGCATTTCACAGATTACGGATGAGCAAGCATTTGCCTTACGCCAGCTCGCTTTTTGCTTAGTAACCTTTTCATACCCTCTTGGGACAAGTCTCTTAGGATTGACCACCAAACTTTTTTTATTATCTAAGCTAAGGGCAATACTGTAGGGGTCTCTTGTATCCTGATAGAAGCTTTCCTCATGATACACACGAAATTGGTAGGCTACCCCATCCAAATCCTTTTTGACAGTGGCACTCCAAACACCGTGAGTATTCATCTCATGACGGTCCTTATTGATACTGGTTCCTCGGCTCATCTTAATGATCTTAGGGTTTTTACTGCCCTTTTTAAAAAGCAAGAGCTTCACACGACGAGCTAGAGGTGACCAAAGGCGAAACTCTGTAGCCCCTTTTTCATACTTATGACCTAACCAACCTTGAAAGCCCCACTTCTGATCAAATTCCTGTCTACGAAGAGCCATATCAAAGGCATGCTGGTCACGACCTTCGAAACTATGGCTAGTCAAGGCTGCCTGTTTAGAATAATAAACCGTTGGATCACCTTCAACTATCCAAATAGCATTGGGAGCATCCCCTAGGAAGCGTCGGACACGGTAATCATGTGTTTGCCTCGACCAGTCTTCCGTTTTGACCAAAAGATTGACAGAATCAATAAAACGATTGGAGGGAGAAGTAACCTGACCAACAAGGCCAAAATCATCTTCACGTGAAAAATGGGCTTCTTCGCCCCAATAACCATCTAGCCACTTCCACATACTGTATCTGGAATAGTCGCCATGCATACTATGAAAATGAACGGTTAATAAATTGTCCATTTTTTACTCCTTAGTTTTTATTACTCACTTTTTTTCCTATTATAGCAGAAAATGTTCGTTTTGTAAGCGTTCTTATGGAATATTTTGCAATTTTTTGGTCTATTTTGAACATAAAAAAAGAATGAGAAAATAAATGGCAAAACACTCATTTTTCTCATTTCTTTTGTCTATTTTAATTCCTTTAAAAACCAGGCTTGATACTCTTTCCAGTTCATTATTCTTGAGTCATCAAAACCTTACGTGGTTTGGTACCTTCAGCTGGTCCGATAACACCTGCTTCTTCCAACTCTTCCATCAAACGAGTAGCACGGTTGAAACCAACCGACAGACGACGTTGAATCATGGAAGCACTTGCTTTTTGTGTTTCAAGGACCAAAGCCTTGGCCTCTTCAAAGAGTGGGTCACCTTCTGAGCTACCACCATTGGCAGAGGAAGCTCCACCAAAATCATTTTCAGAAACTTCACCAGGATCAAAGCTCTCATCATAGTCAGCTGAAGCCTGATCCTTGATAAAGGTCACAATACGTTCTACGTCATCGTCAGAGATGAAGGAACCTTGCAGACGAACAGGGTGGTTTTCATCAATCGGTTTGAAAAGCATATCCCCACGTCCGAGTAGCTTTTCTGCCCCATTTTCATCTAAAATGGTACGACTATCTGTTCCCGAAGACACCGCAAAAGCCACACGAGATGGCACATTGGCCTTAATCAAACCAGAGATAACATCAACCGATGGACGTTGAGTGGCGAGAATCATGTGAATTCCCGCAGCACGTGCTTTTTGTCCCAGACGAATGATGGCATCTTCCACTTCCTTACTGGCTACCATCATCAAGTCAGCCAACTCATCAACGATAACCACAATTAAAGGCAGAGGAATCTGTTTTTCTTGCGACTGAGCGTTCCAGTCTTCCACCTTGGCATTGTAGCCAGCAATGTTACGCACGCCAAACTTACTAAAGAGTTCGTAACGATTCTCCATCTCATCTACCACTTTTTGAAGAGCCTTGGCGGCCTTACGTGGGTTGGTCACTACAGGGATAAGGAGATGAGGAATATCATTGTAAACTGAAAGTTCAACCATCTTAGGATCGACCATGAGGAACTTCACCTGATCAGGACGAGCCTTCATAAGAATACTAGAGATAATACCGTTAACCGCAACCGATTTACCAGAACCCGTAGATCCAGCGACTAGTAAGTGAGGCATCCGACCCAAATCAAAGCTACGAGCCGAACCGTCAACCGCCTTACCAAGGGGAACCTCCAAGAGCTTATTAGGATCCGTCTTGGACTGTTCCCAAAGTTCACGGAAAGAAACCGTTGCAATCTCTGAATTAGGCACTTCGATACCAACCAAAGATTTTCCAGGAATAGGTGCCTCAATACGAACATCTTTCGCAGCTAGAGCCAGAGCCAAGTCATCTGCTAGATTTGAAATGCGATTGACACGGACCCCAACAGCAGGCTTGACCTCATACTTGGTCACTGACGGTCCAATTTCAGCCCGCTCAACCTTGACATCAATATTGAAACTCTTGAAGGTATCTTCTAAGATTCGAATATTCTTACGAACGATGTTCTTCTCTTTAGATTGACTCTTAGGCTTATCAGGTGCAAAGAGATCTATATGAGGTAATTTATACTGCAGGAGTTCCTTAGGCGTGAAATCAACCTCGACTGGTACGTCATCTCCCTCAACCACCATAGATGGGGGAAACTCATCGCTTGGCACATCCTCTGGATAAGGTGCATAATCTTCTTGGAAATCCTCATAATCCTCTGGAGGCAGATTATCATAGTAATCCTCAGAGGCATAATCACTGATTTCAGGTTCGGGTGCAAAAATCTCAGCTTCTTGTGGCAAGGCCTCAGCGGCATCATCCAAGATTTCTCCCGTCTCCTCGTCGACAGTCAAATCAGCCAGACGCTCGGCTTCGGCACGTTCTTTTGCTTCACGTTCTTTCTGAGCCTGACGTTCTGCCTTCTTCTCCTGACGTTGAGCCGTCCGTTCCAAACGCTTCTCAGCCCCTTTCTGCCAAGCTTCCTTAGCATACTCCATGATATCCAAGACATCCCAAGGGCTAAGAATGAAAGCCCCTAAGAGAATAATCAATACCCCAATCATGAAGCTACCGATATTTGAAAAGAGGAAGGAAATCGGTTGATACAGAAGAGCCCCCAACATACCACCACCCGCAAAACGAGCGACTTGCACACTCACAAGTTCCCCAAAAAGCAAGTCCTTGGTACCAGGGAAAATATCCAGACCGTTCATACGATCTAGACTAAAGAGATAGGCATGAAACTCCAACAAGAGCCCCGCGAAGACCATCCAAAATCCTGTGACATAGTTACTGTGTTTACGTAACAATTTAAAGCCAAAGAGATAAACATATATAGCAAAAATTAAGGGGTAAGCCATACTCCCCACAAATACTCGAAAGAGATTATAGAGGGTAACCCCAAAGAAACCCAATCGAAAGACTGGGAAAATTAAGACAAAGGCAAAAAAGAAGGTCCATAGCATTCGCTTAATCGCCTTCTGTCTGTCTAATTCTGCTTTTGTAAGACGCTTCTTACCGTTCTTAGAAGCCGTCCCTTTTTTCGTTTTTTTCGTTGTAGCCATAGGTGTATTATACCACGTTTTTAGACATGAAAAAAGAGAGACAAGTCTCTCCTTAGATTGAAGACAAAGTCTTCTTTTGCGACTTTCCTTCTTTTGACATTATTCTTCAATTAACGATGTTGAGTGAACCGGACGATTCTTACCATCTGGATCAATATATTGGATGGCTTGGTTGATAGCGATAGGGGCTTCACCCATTCCCACAGCAATCAAGTCAATCTTGCCTTCATATTCTGCTGCATCACCAATAGCATAAATACCTTCTTGTGAAGTTTCAAACTGGGCATTGACAGTAATGCTAGAGCGTTTAAAGTCAACATTCCAGTTACGAAGGTTTTTATTGTTGGTTGAGAAGCCAAAGCTAACAATAAGGGCATCAAGCGGCAATTCCACAACTTCATCTGACTTCACTTTTTGAACAGTCAAACTTTTGGCAAGACCACTTTCACCCTTGATTTCAAGGGGTACATAAGGTGTCATCACATTAACTGATGATTGATGAAGAAGCTCTACACTATGCTCATGGGCACGAAAAGCATCACGTCGGTGAATCAAAGTCACGCTCTCAGCAATCCCATCTAGGTGATTGGCCCAGTCAACAGCTGAATCCCCACCACCAGCAATCACAACCTTCTTGCCAGCAAATTGATCCAGGCTATGCACATTATAGAACAAGTTATTATCCGCATAATCTTCTTCATTATCCACACCTAAAGGACGTGGGGCGAAGGCACCATTTCCACAGGCAATGACGATAGCCTTAGACAAGTGTTGGCCCTTACTAGTAGTAATTGTGAAGATACCATCGGTCTTTTCAAAGGTTTGAACTTCCTCTTTCAAATGAATGCTGACACGGTCTTCAAAACGCTTAAGCTGAGTCAAGAGGTTTTCTGTCAATTCCGCACCTGTTGTTTGAGGAAAGGCAGGAATATCATAGATTTTCTTCTCAGGGTAGAGAATGGCAGGCTGTCCACCAAGTTCTGACAGACTCTCAATAATATTAACAGTCATGCCACGTAGTCCAGCATAAAAGGCAGCCCAAAGTCCTACTGGTCCACCACCGATAATGGTAATATCATAAATCTTTTCTTCTGACATTTTATTTTCCTTCTGCTTTTATCTCTTCTAAAATCTGACGTTCTTCATCCGTAAAATCATAGTTTTCCAAAAGATCTGGTCGACGCTCCCAGGTCTTACGCAAACTCTGCTCCATACGCCAACGTCGAATATTGACATGGTGACCTGACAAGAGCACATCTGGCACCTTCATGCCACGAAACTCAGCTGGGCGAGTGTACTGTGGAAATTCCAAAAGCCCTGATGAGAAACTATCATCCTTATGACTAGCTTCCTTACCTAAAACCTCAGGAATCAAACGGACAGTGGCATCTACAATAGTCATAGCAGCCAGCTCTCCCCCAGTCAAGACAAAGTCTCCCAAGGAAATCTCGTCTGTCACCAAAGTTTTGATGCGCTCATCATAGCCCTCATAATGGCCACAGATAAAGACCAGTTCCTCTTCTTGCGCCAATTCTTCTGCATAGGCCTGATCAAAGGTACGCCCCGCAGGATCTAGGAGAATAACGCGAGGCTTAGTGACATTTAGCTTGTCAAAGGTATCAAAAATTGGCTGGGCACGAAGCAACATGCCTTGTCCACCACCGTAAGGTTCGTCATCTACATGACGAGCCTTCTCCGCATTTTCACGGAAATTGTGATAGTTGATTTCTAGAAGCCCCTTATCCTTTGCCTTACCAACAATGGAATGTTCTAAAGGAGCAAACATATCTGGAAATAGGGTCAAGATATCAATCTTCATCGTCTAATCCTTCCATGAGCTCAACCTCAATACGGCCAGCTGCAACATCAACATCAAGAACTACAGGTGGGATATATGGCAAGAGCAAATCTTTCTTGCCTTTACGTTTTACTACCCAAACATCATTAGCACCCGGTTGGAGAATCTCTTTGACCTGACCAATCAAAGTATCACCTTCATAAACATCAAGTCCAATGATTTCATGATAGTAAAATTCCCCATCATCAAGGTCTGTTAGATTTTCCTCAGCAATCTTGAGGCTACAACCTTTGTACTTCTCTACATCATTGATATGGTAAAGCCCTTTGAACTTAACGATATCAAAGTTTTTATGTTTACGGTGACTCGCAATCTCGACATCCATGATGTAATTATCTTTGTCATCAAAAAGGGCTAGGACACTCTTCTTCTTAAAACGTTCATCCGCAAAATCTGTTACAGATAAAACACGAAGTTCACCCTGCAAGCCCTGTGTATTTACAATCTTTCCAACGTTATAGTATGTCATTGCATTTCCTTATTATCTGTTTACTTCTTCAAATAAAACTACGACTCGACCAAGGGCTTATCATCATCTGACAGCCATCACAAAACAAAGGTTTTTCTTCGGGTCGAGGTCTCGTTATTTATGATTTTAAAGTGGTATAAAATGACTGACCTAGGCCAGTCAACCCCTCTATTTTATCAAAAAGGACACAAAAAAACCAGCTTTCTCTAGCTGGTACTTATAGTCCGTACGGGATTCGAACCCGTGTTACCGCCGTGAAAAGGCGGTGTCTTAACCCCTTGACCAACGGACCATAATCTGTGTCTCTACCCTCAGGTAGAACTGGGGTAGCTGGATTCGAACCAACGCA